>NZ_BOVJ01000008.1 GCF_018403665.1 Paenibacillus cisolokensis | reverse complement strand
TTTTGCCCCCGACAGATGTCTTTGGCTCAAATTACTGCGAAAGTGCAGGATTTTTTGATCACTTCCGCCTTACACGCCGCTTGGAGGCCAAAAATACTGTATTATCGCAGAAATTTGAGCGTTCCGGCTTTTAATACCGGAAAAAAACTGCACTTTTGCAATATTGGTTTTGATCCGGGTAAACTTATCCAATATCCCCTCGCACACCTCGCTGACAAATGAGCCCTGGGGTTCAGCAACATTCAGGAACGAATTCAATTGTATTACTGGCCTTCTTATGGTCTGCAGATAGAAAATGAATCTGAACATGTGAGACAGCCACCGACGGCGATGCCGTCAGCTTTCCAGATGCCTGGTGCAATTGTGCAAGTGCGAATGCCATTTGCCGTCCTGATATTCGAGAATCGAATAAGACATGTTCCCGATATGGCGAATCTCAAGGTCCCCGTTCATGACGGCCATCATTTGAGCCAGAAAACTCCCGTGCGTGACGACGAGCAGCTTGCCGTCGGGCATGCGGCGCCTCCAGTCCGCCAGAAAGGCGGAAGCCCGCTCGCGCACCTCGCCGTCGCTTTCCTGGCCCAAATCGGCCGAGCGCCAGTCAGCCCCCCAACGGGCAAGCCGCTCCGCTTCCGTCGTCCCTTCGGCGTCTCCGAAGCGCCGCTCGTTCAGCCTAGGATCGCTCGCCGGCGCGGGAAGGCGAAGCCTCTGCGCGATAATGCGCGCCGTTTCCACGGCGCGTTGCAGCGTGCTCGCCACGACCGCCTCCCACTTCCATTCGTCCTGCGCGAGCCGTTCGGCCAGCGCGCGCGCTTGCGCGACTCCTGCCGCATTCAACGGAATATCCGTTTGTCCCTGTATTTTGCCCAGGGCATTCCAGTCCGTTTGACCGTGCCTGACCAAACCGATGAACACTTCGATGACGTTCCCCTTTCCATAACCGCCGCGCAATCTTCTGGCCTGGAGTCAGCGCCGGGTGCGCGAAAGCCAGCCGAGCAAAAGCAGTGAAATGACGATTCCGAGCACGAGCAGCGCAATCCAGTACGTATACTCCGGCACTTCCGGCTCCATCTTGAGCACGATCGGGTCGCTCACGCTGGCTACCGGAATTTCGGAGTAGAACTTGGCGCTGATTACGCCGATTCCGTCCGCAGACGCATTCGCGGTTTCAAGCAGACCGGTTACTTGCTGAACCTGTCCGTTATCCGCGGTGTGCAAATCCGCGAACGCCAGGAAGAGCAGGCCGCATGCGAACAGCGCCGTCACACAGGCGACGATCGCCGCGGTGCGGCGCCGCACCTTGCGGGTGAACGTATAGCTTTTCTGCTGAACGGGCCTAAGCCATGCCTGCTCGCTGTAGATGCGCGCCATCACTGCGTTCCCGACATGCTCTCCCGGTCCGTCCGGAACATCGTCTTCCCCGAGACTGCGAATGGTCAACATACTTTCTTCCCACAGCCGAAATTGTTCGGCGCAATCCGGACAACCGGCAATATGGGCATCGGCCATGAGACGTTCGGGGGCGTCATTCGGCAAATCCCAATAAAAGGCTAGCGTCTTCTGGACATCCTGGCACTTCATCGCGTCTTCATCCCTTCATGTTCATCCAGCGGCGCATTGACGACATACGGCTCAAGCTGCGATCTGACGCTTACACGGGCCCGAAACAGAAGCGATTTGACGGAGCTGACCGTCTGCCCCAAAATGGCGGCGATTTCCTGATAATCCATCTGCTCGTATTCGCGCAGAATAAGAGCCGTTCGCTGCTTCTCCGGCAAATTATTAATAGCGGCCCTCACCATGGAAGCCCTCTCGCTTCGGAGCAGCGACTGCTCCGGAACGTACTCGGGCGGCGCCGCAGGCGAAAGGCCGGCTTCATCGAGAGATAATGTTCCGTTTTTCTGCTTGCGCAGTTCGCTGAGCACAGTATTTCGGGCAATGGTGTACAGCCACGTCGAGAAAGACGCATCCAATTCGCGAAACGATCGAAGGCTCCGGTACGCCTTGTAGAACGTCTCTGCGCAAAGGTCTTCCGCCATCATTTCAAGATGGGAACTTTTAAGCATCCGATAGATAAAGACGAATATTTTGCGCTGGTACCGTTTCATCAGTTCCGCAAACAGCTGCACGTTGCCGTCCTTTATTTCCCGTACGATCTGGGAATCCAACATAAACAGGCGAACCTCCTCACCTGCGCGGTCTTCCCAATCCGGTTATACCATCCTTTTACCGGCCGGGAAGCGAAAAGTTGCGGTGATCATCAAAAATGAAGAAAGATTAATGAACGTTCGGACTGGAAACGCGAACGGCCAGCCATTATTTTACATAACGGGGCGTCTCATGGTATTGTATCATACAGTGCGGCCTAAAGGTTAAAATGAGATGATTCTTAGAATAGAAAAAAAAACCACCCCGAAGGGTGGCCGCACAACGTGCGATAATTTGGATAGGAGTGGAGAGAAACCATACTGTACCTCTATTATATGTATCCGTTTTCATCTTGTCAATAAGCGTTTTCATTTTTTCTGCCTGAAGCCGGCAAACCTGCTTCCCCTGCATGCCCCGCCGGCATGCGGGGGAAACAGGTACCGGTTCCGGGGTTGCCGCCGTCAATAACGGGCCGTGTAGCCAAGCTCCTTCAGCGACGCGATCGCGTGATCGAGATCCTCCTGCGTCCGGAACGACAGCCGGAGCACGCCGGGAACCTCTTCCCTGCTTTCGATAATTTGCAAATTGCTCAGATTGATATGCCGGTTGCCCAGTTCCGTGGCAATGCGGCCGATAATGCCCGGATGATCCGGGACGTCGATATAACACTCGTAGATGGAATGGATCATGCCTTTGCGCCGTTCCGGCAACCGGCTGCGAAACTCGCCCGACATGCGGAACGCTTCTTCGATGCCCGCCGCGTCCGCCTGTTCCAGCATACGGATGAACCGGCCGGTCTCTTCGTTCCAGTCCCGCATCAGCCGCAGCAGCACTTCCCGGTTATGGATCAGAATGTCCCGCCACAGCGCCGGATCGCTCGAGGCAATGCGCGTAATGTCCCGGAAGCCTCCCGCCGCCAGCAGTTCGTACAAGCCGTTCTGCTCGTTGTAGCGCCGGATCTGGTTGACGAGCGCAACCGCGATAATATGCGGCAGATGGCTGATCGCCCCGACGATCTCGTCATGCTTCTCCGCATCGACGGTGACGATATGGGCCCGGGTATGCTTGAGCAGGTCCGTCAGCCGGGTCAGCGCTTCGGGCGGCGTCGACGGCTCCGGCGTCAATACGTAGAAGGCGTTCTCGAACAAAATCGAGGTCGCCGCCTCCACTCCCGTCCGTTCGGAACCGGCCATCGGATGGCCGCCGATAAAGACGGCATTGCGGTTCCCGAGCTTTCTCGCGCAGGCCGCGATCGACGCCTTCGTGCTGCCGACGTCGCTAATGATGCATCCGGGCTTCAAGTCGAATCCGGCGATCTGTTCGAGGTATGATTCAAGCTCCCCTACCGGCACGCATAAAAAGATAAAGTCCGCTTGCTCGGCCGCTTCCCGCATCGACGTCGTCGCCTCGTCCACAACGCCGCGGCTGACATATTTTCGACAGAGGAACGGCGAACGGAATGGCCGACAACTTTCATGCCGGGCTTGCCCTTGAAGCATAAAGCGAGCGAACCGCCGATCAGTCCTACGCCGAAAATGGTAACGGTCGTCATCGGTTATCCGAGCACTGCAGCAGCCTGCAGCACTTCCTCCAGCGCTTTGATAAATTTCTCGTTCTGTTCCCTGCTGCCCACCGTAATCCGGATATGATGCGGATAGTGCGTCCACCGGGCGCGCGCGATGATGCCTTTGCGCAGCAACGCTTCGAACACTTGCTGAGACGGGAGCTTCACGTCGACCATCACAAAATTGCCGTACGGCGGGAAATAAGACAAGCCCATCCGGTCGAATTCGCCGCACAGATAAGCGAGGCCTTCGGCATTGCGTTCCCGGCAGCTCCGTACGAACGCCTGGTCGGCGATCGCCGCCGCGGCCGCCGCCTGCCCCATCCGCGTCGTATTGAACGGCTCGCGGACCTGATTCACCGAACGGATCACATCGGAATGACCGATCGCGTAACCGACGCGCAGCGCTGCCAATCCGTATATTTTGGAAAAGGTGCGAAGCAGCACAAGGTTCCGGTACTCCTTCAGCATGGCCAGGCTGTCCGGATATTCCGGGGCGTTTATATACTCGCAGTAAGCTTCGTCCAGCACGACCAGGACGCTTGCCGGAACGCGCTTCATGAAGCTGTCCAATTCCTCGCCTGTCACGATCGTGCCGGTCGGATTGTTCGGATTGCAGATCCAGATAATTTTGGTGCGCGGCGTCACCTTTGCCAGCATCGCTTCCAGATCGTGCTTTCCATCCTTGAGCGGCACCTCGATTACGCGGGCGTTCTCGATCTCGGAATTGTGCTTGTATTGCGGGAACGTTTCGTCCGCCATGATCGTCTCGTCCCCCGGAACGAGATACGCACGGGCGATCATCAGAATGACTTCGTCCGAACCTGCGCCGAAAATAAGCTGATCGCGCTCCACCCCGAGATGGCCGGCAACCGCGGCGGCCAGCTTCTGGCTCGCGCCGTCCGGATAAATGCTCGCATTGGCGATTTCCTCCATCATCGCCGCTTTCGCTTGCTCGGAACAGCCAAACGGATTTTCATTGGAAGCCAGCTTGATGACCTCCGTAAGCCCCAATTCCCGCTTGACGTCGTCTACCGGTTTGCCGGGCTGGTAAACGGGCAAGTGGACGATATTCTGTTTCGGTTGCATCGATGCTTCACCCCATAAGTTGACTAAAATCATCTTACATGAAGTCCATTGTCTCATATCTTTTCTTCATTTTAAAGTGCTTTCGCGCAAAAGAAAGCGGCCTCTTCCGAATAAGCCGGAAGAGGCCCGCTGCCGATGCGCCGGTTAGCCGCAAGCGATCAACCTTTCAACTCCCTGATAAATTCGCCGATGCGGGCGAGTCCCTGCTCGCGTTCCGCTTCGCTCGTAAGCTGCGGAATCGCCTCCTCGATCTGCCGAACGAGAGCGCTGCCGATGACAACGCCGTCGCACCATGCGCTGAAGCGCTCCACCTGCTCCCGGGTCGAGATGCCGAAGCCGATGGCGATCGGAACATTGGCGGCTTGCTTGACGCTTGCCAGAAATTGATCGATATCGCGATGAAAGTCCGAACGGACGCCGGTTACGCCAAGCGACGAGACGCAGTAGACGAAGCCGCGGGCATTCCCCGCGATGCGGGCGATCCGTTCGTTGGAAGTCGGCGCGACGAGCGGGATCAGATGGACGCCGGCCGCTTCCGCCCGGCTTCTGACTTCCCCGTCCTCTTCGATCGGCAAATCCGGGATGATCAGCCCGCTGATGTCCTTCGCCTTCACTTCTTCGAAAAACCGGTCGAGTCCGAATTGCAATACCGGATTGTAATAGGAGAATAAAATAAAGGGCAGTTCCACTCCGGCGCTGCGGGCGTCCGCCGCAGCCTGCATGCAGTGGGCGAGCGTGATGCGATGCTTGAGCGCCCGTTCCGAAGCGCGCTGGATGACCGGACCGTCGGCCAGCGGATCGGAATACGGAACGCCGAGCTCCACGATGTCGGCCCCCGCTTTCTCCAGCGTTTTAATAATTTCGATCGTGGTGCGAAGGTCCGGATCGCCGACGGTCAGAAACGGGATGAGCGCCGTTCCGCCTTTTTCTTTCAAGCGCGCGAATGCGGCGTCAATGCGATTCATGGCCGTTCCCTCCCAAATACCCCATAATGGATTCCACATCTTTATCGCCGCGTCCGGACAAGTTGACGACGATAATGCGGTCGGCGCCGAGCGTCGGGGCCAGCTTCATCGTATGCGCTATGGCATGGGCCGATTCGAGCGCCGGTATGATGCCTTCCGTACGCGACAGCAGCTGCAGCGCCTCAAGCGCTTCCGCATCGGTTGCCGGCACGTACTCGGCCCGGCCCGAATCTTTCAGGTACGCGTGCTCCGGTCCGATGCCCGGATAGTCGAGCCCGGCGGAAATCGAATGGGCCGGCAGCACCTGGCCGAATTCATCCTGCAGGACGTAGCTGAGCGAGCCCTGAAAGACGCCGGGGCGGCCTTTGGTCATCGTCGCCGCATGCTCCTGCGTATCGACGCCTTTGCCGGCGGCTTCGACACCGATCAGCCGCACGCTCTCGTCGCCGATGAACGGATAAAAAATGCCGATCGCATTGCTTCCGCCGCCGACAGCCGCCACGACGAAGTCGGGCAGCCGTCCTGCTTCGGCGAGTATCTGCTCGCGCGCTTCATCGCCGATAATGCGCTGAAAATCGCGCACGATCATCGGATACGGATGCGGACCGGTCGCCGAGCCGAGAATATAGTACGTATCGTCGACATGGCTGACCCAGTAGCGCAGCGTTTCGTTGCAGGCGTCCTTCAGCGTCCGCGTTCCCGACAATACCGGGACGACCTCGGCTCCGAGCAGCCGCATCCGGAACACGTTGAGCTGCTGGCGTTTCATATCCTCTTCGCCCATAAACACTTTGCACTCCAGACCGAGCAGGGCGGCCACGGTGGCGGAGGCTACCCCGTGCTGCCCGGCCCCGGTTTCGGCAATGACCTTCGTCTTGCCCATACGCTTGGCCAGAACGGCCTGCCCGATCGTGTTGTTGATTTTATGCGCGCCGGTATGGTTCAAATCTTCCCGCTTCAAATAAATTTTGGCTCCGCCCAGATGCCGGGTCAGCCTTTCCGCATAATAGAGCGATGTCGGCCGTCCGGAATATTTTTGCAGCAGGTACCGGACCTCTTCTTTAAATGCAGGATCATTCGCATAATGGTGATACGCTTCTTCCAATTCAAGCAGTGCGTTCATCAGCGTTTCCGGCACGAAACGCCCGCCGAATCGGCCGAATCGGCCGTTTTCGTCCGGCACACGGTTCATCGACCCGTCACCCTTTCCACAAATTGTCTGATTTTTGCAAGGTCCTTGCGGCCGTCGGTCTCGACGCCGCTGGAAACGTCGACGCCGTCCGGCGCATAATCCCGCATCAGCTCGCCGACATTGTCCGGATGGAGGCCTCCGGCGGCGAACAGCGGAACGCCGATCGCCTTCGCGGCCTTATGATACAAGCGGAGCAGCCGCCAATCGAACGGGCGGCCGGTACCGCCGCCCGCCGTATCGGCAAGCAGCGCGTCCACCGTCCCTTCGTACGGCTGCAGGCGGGTCGCCGCCGATCTTTCCGTCTCGTCCCCGGCGGCGGCGAATGCCTTCCATACGCCGACGGCCAGCTCTTCCTTCACGGCGCGGCAGAACGCCGGCGTTCCCCGCCGTGCAGCTGCACAATATCGAGCGGCGCATGCCGCAGCACCGCCCGCAGCTCGTCCATCGACGGGTCGACGAACACGCCGACCGTTTTCGGCGGCAACCCGCCGCGCGCCCCGATCATCCGCGCGGCCGCGATCAGCTCCGCCGCCGTCTCCGCGTCAACCCGCCTTTTGCTCGGGGCGAACACGAGTCCGATATGGGTGACCGGCATGCCGTCCAATCCGCGGACGGTTGCGGCGTCTTTCAGCCCGCATATTTTGATCGCGGCCGGCCCGTTCATGCCGCATCCACCGGACCCATCAGTTCCGCAACCGCCTCTCCGACATCCGGCTGCCGCATAAAATGCTCTCCGATCAGCACGCCCTGCGCGCCAAGCCCGCGCAAGTAGCTTATATCATCCCGCGAGGAAATTCCGCTTTCGCTAATGACGGCAATCCCTTCCGGCACGAGCGATATTAACCGCTCCGTCGTGCGCAGATCGGTTGCAAACGTGCGCAAATCGCGATTGTTGATCCCGATCAGCGTCGCCTTGCCGAGCTCCAGCACGGTCTCGAGCTCGCGCCGGTCGTGCACCTCGACGAGGACGTCCATGCCGAGCGCCCGGGCCCGGTCGCAGTGCGGACAGCTCCGACTTGCTCAGAATGGCGGCGATGAGCAGGATAGCATCGGCTCCGATGAGGCGAGCCTCGTCAATCTGCCGCTCATCAATTGTAAAATCTTTGCGCAAAGGGGCAACCCGACCGATTGCCTGACCGCGCTCAAATAATCGTCCGACCCCTGGAAATATTCGCGGTCCGTCAATACGGATATGCAGTCCGCGCCCGCCGCCTCATACGCTTTCGCCAGCTTGACGGGATCAAAATCTTCGCGGATCAATCCTTTCGAAGGAGACGCCTTCTTCACCTCGGCGATAAGTCCTACCGGACGTTTCCGGCCCGACGTCAAAGCCCGCTCGAATCCGCGGCAGGGCGGCAGGCTTGCGATCCTCCGCTCCCATTCCGCAGCGTCATACCGGCTTGCCAGCGCTTCGACTTCCTTCTTCTTCGTGGCTACAATGCGATCAAGAAACATGCGCGACCTCTCCCGTCGTTTCAATCAGTTGCTGAAGCTTGGCGGACGCCAGCCCCGAATCGATCACTTCCTTCGCCCGTTCCACGCCTTCCCGCAGCGTGTCTGCGGCATCGCCCACATAGATGCAGGCTCCCGCATTGGCCAGCACGATGTCGCGGTAGGCGCCTTTCTGCTCGCCGGCAAATACCGAGCGGATGATGGCGGCGTTGACCGCCGCATCCCCGCCCAGCACTTCGCCGAGCGGATAGGTTCGAAGCCCCAATTGTTCCGGCGTCAGATCGTACGTCCGCAACTGCCCGTCCCGCAGCTCGGAAATTTGGGTCGGCGCGGAAATGCTGATTTCGTCCAGACCGTCATGGCTGCTGACGACCATCGCCCGCTTCAGCCCAAGCTCCCGCAGCACGCCGGCCACCGTCTCCGTGCGCGAGCGGTCGTACAGGCCGAGCAGCTGACGGTCGGCGCCGGCCGGGTTGGTCAGCGGACCGAGCATGTTGAAGATCGTCCGTACGCCGAGTTCTTTCCGCGGCCCGGCGGCATGCTTGAGCGCCGGATGATAGAGCTGCGCGAACATGAAGCAGATGCCGATTTCGTCCAGGCAGCGGGCAGCCTGTTCGGCGCTGAGCGCGATGTTGACGCCGAGCGCCTCCAGCACGTCGGCGCTGCCCGCTTTGCCGCTCATCGCGCGGTTGCCGTGCTTCGCCACCCGCACGCCGGCCGCCGCGGCGATAATCGCCGAAGCCGTCGAAATATTGAACTTGTGAATGCCGGAGCCGCCCGTCCCGCATGTGTCGAGCAACCCTTCGCGCTCGGTCGCCACCCGGTTCGACTTGCTGCGCATCACTTCGGCGAAGCCGGCGATTTCATCTACCGTTTCGCCTTTCATTCTGAGCGCCGTCACAATACCGGCAATCTGCGCGGAAGTCGCTTTGCCGCTCATTATAATTTCCATCACTTCGCGGGCTTCTTCGCGTGTTAGGTCGGTTCCGCTCATCATCGTCGCCAGCGCCCGCTGCATCGTCATCTTCTCCATATCGTTCAGCCTCTCCCTTCCCGCACATAAATATCGTAATCCGAATTAATGTCCGATACGGCTTCCGTCCGCGACCGCGCCGCGCCTCCGAACATCGCTTCCGCCGCGCGGATCGCTTTCAGCATGCCTTTCGCCTTGTTGACCGTTTCCGTATATTCGTTTTCCGGAACGGAATCCCATACGATGCCGGCTCCGGCCTGCACGTAGGCTTTTCCGTTCTTGAAAATGATCGTCCGGATCGTGATGCAGGTATCGAGCGTGCCGCCGAAGCCGAGATAGCCGATCGCGCCGGCATAGGCGCCCCGCGCTTCGTTCTCCAGCTCCGCAATAATTTCCATCGCCCGCAATTTCGGCGCGCCCGATACGGTGCCGGCCGGCAAGCACGAGATGAACGCGTCGAAAAAATCGCGGTCTTCCCGCAGCTTGCCGGACACGTTCGAGACGATGTGCATAACATGCGAATACCGCTCGATTTCCATATAGGCGTCGCAGCGGACCGTTCCGAACTCCGCTACCCGCCCGATATCGTTGCGTGCGAGATCGACGAGCATCAGATGCTCCGCCCGTTCCTTCTCGTCCGCCAGAAGCTCCCGCTCCAGCGCCGCATCCTCCTCCGGCGTGGCGCCGCGCGGCCGCGTTCCGGCGATCGGCCTCGTCTCGACCCGGTCACCGTTCACCTTGACGAGCGCTTCCGGAGACGTGCCGACGATCGTCTCCCCGCCAAGCTTGAGCACGTACATATAAGGCGACGGATTCATCGTCCGCAGCACGCGGTAGACGTCAAGAGGATCGGCCTCGGTTTCCACGCTGAAACGCTGCGAGAGCACCACCTGAAAGATGTCGCCGGCGCGGATGTACGCCTTCGCTTGTTCCACATTGGCGATAAACTGCTCGCGCGTGACGTTGGACTGCACATCGCCAAGCTCGGGGTCCTCGGGCATTTTGCCCGCCGGCACGGGCTGCTCGGCCGGCTGCCGCAGCCGCTCGATCGTCGCCTCAATGCGCCGCAACGTCTCGCCGTAGGCGTCGGCGATTTGCGAATCCGACGCTCCCTCGGCAATATGAACGTTCCCGATCACATGGATTTGCTGCTTGAAATGGTCGAAGGCGATTACCTGATCGCAGAACATAAACAGCAAATCGTCCATCTGCAGGTCGTCGAGGCGATGCGCCGGCAGCTTCTCGTAATATCGCAGCAGATCGTAGCCGAAGAAGCCGATCGCGCCGCCGGTAAACGGCGGCAGCTCCGGAAGCGCGGGGCTCCGGTAAGCGCGCAATCGCGCTTTGAGCAGCTCGATGGGCCGTTCTTTTACGATTTCTTCCGTTCCGTCTTTGGCCCTTAGCTTCATGATGCCGTTTTTCCCGCTGATCATCAGAAACGGGTCCGTGCCGATAAACGAATAACGTGCCCATTTTGCCCCGCCTTCCACACTTTCCAGAAGAAAAGCGTACTCCTCCCGGTAGGCGTGCAGAAACAGCCGAATCGGCGTTTCCGTATCCGCCATCAGCGTCCGCGACACCGGTATCAAATTGTATCGGTCCGCCATCCGGATGACGTTCTGCAATTCGTTGCGCATCGGAACCCACTCCTCGATCGAAAATAAAAAAGCGCTCCTGCCGAAGCAGAAACGCTTTGATTACGATGATGAAATCATATTCAGAGAGGATAAAACGAACAGGCCATCGCAACAAGGTCCGCATGCGCAAGCTGCACCGCCGGCTCTGGCCGGCATCGTCCCGCGCTTATCTCTCGCGCCCTCATCCATGTCCGTTCGTATCGTCTTGTCTCCACTCGTCTCATCTCGTCTCATTGCGGCTTGCTTCGCTCAGCTCTGCTCTAACGCGCATCTGAAATCGCGCGTCTCATTCATGCATAATGCTTACAAACACCACTATACCGCAACGCCGCCATAACCGTCAACCCTTGAATCCGGCATTTTCACGGCGCCGTTCTCCCGACGGCATCCAATCCGCACCGGGTTCTCCCTTCCGTTCCTATGCTTTCGACAAATCGGGACGAAGCGCCCGGGCGCCGCCCAAATATACATGACGAATCTGATCCTGTCTTTTGTCGGTATTGACCAGCACCATGAGCCGGATGCACTTCTCAAGGCTGCCTTTGACCGGCACTTCCAGCGCGCACATAAGCGGCACAAGCTCCCAGCCGGCCATCTGGCGAATCGCCCGGGCCGGAAACGCGGAATCGAGGTCGTCGGTCACCGTAATGAAGACGCATCCTATATCTTCGGGCGATATGCCGTTTTCGGCCACGATTCGTTCGACCAGTTCGGCTGTCGCGTCCAAAATCGGGCGTTCCTCGTTCGCTTCCACCGTTATCGCGCCGCGAATCCCTCTTACATTCATAGACGATCGGCCTCCCGTTTCAATTCGTCCACGATTTCCCGGACCATGGCGGCTGACACGTTCGGGTTCAGCTCGACTTTGCCGACAGCCGTCGGGACGACGAACAGCATCGTTCCTTCGGTGAATTTCTTGTCATGCATCATCGCTTTCATGATCGCGTCCGTATCGTAATGGGACGGAATGGCGGTCGGCAAGCCGGCGGCAACAAGCAGCCGTTTCGTGACCTCGTACACCTCTTGCGGGGCGCCCAGGCGCACGCCAAGCCTGGCCGCGCCGACCATGCCGATGGCGATCGCTTCGCCGTGCAGCAGCTCCCCGTACCCCGCGACGGCCTCGAGCGCATGCCCGATCGTATGGCCGAGATTCAGAATGGCGCGCAGATCGTTCTCCCGCTCGTCGCGCGACACGACTTCGGCTTTAATGCCGCAGCCTTTGTACAGGGCGTAGCCGAGCGCATCGCGATCGAGGGAAAGCAGCTCGCGGATATGCTCCTCGCACCAGGAGACGAATTCCGCGTCCCAGATCAGACCTTCCTTGATGACTTCGGCCAGGCCTGCGCGCACCTCGCGCGGCGGGAGCGTTTTCAGCGTATCCAGATCGTACAGTACCAGCTCCGGCTGATGGAAAGCGCCGATGACGTTTTTGGCCAGCGGATGGTTGACCGCCACTTTGCCGCCCACGCTGCTGTCGTGCGCCAAAATCGTCGTCGGCATCTGGACGAACTTGATGCCGCGCATATAGGCCGCCGCCGCGAATCCGGCCAAATCCCCGACAACGCCCCCTCCGAGCGCCACGATCGCCGACTTGCGGTCCAGGCCCGCTTCAAGCGCGGCCGTCAGCAGCTTCTCGAACATCGCCAGCGACTTCGAGCTCTCCCCGCCGGGGACGACGACGCTTGTCGTCGCGTACCCTGCGTCCGCCAGCTGCCGCTCGAGCGGCGCCAGATAAAGCGGGGCGACCCGGTCGTCGGTGACGATCATAAGCGGGGATTTCGTGCCGATGCCGCGTTTTTCAAAAATGAGGAGGCCTCTTTCAGGAGACCTTCTCCGATATAAATAGGATAAGAGCGTTCGCCGAGTTCAACCGTCAGTTCGCGCATACTAATATCTCTCCACTTGAGCCAAATAATTATCGTAATTGGCGCGAATTTCCTCCATCGAATCGCCGCCGAATTTTTCCATAAACGCCTTGGCCACTTCCCAGGCCACGACATGCTCCATGACGACGCTGGCTGCCGGCACCGCGCATGCATCCGAACGCTCGACCTGTGCCGTGAACGGCTCTTTCGTATCGATGTCGACGCTGCGCAGCGGCTTGTAGAGCGTCGGAATCGGCTTCATGACGCCGCGCACCACGATCGGCATGCCATTGGTCATCCCGCCCTCGAAGCCGCCGAGCCGGTTCGTCGCGCGGTAAAACCCGCGCCCCTGATCGTACATGATCTCGTCATGCACTTGCGAGCCGCGAAGCGCGCCCGCTTCGAAGCCGATGCCGATCTCGCAGCCTTTGAACGCATTGATCGACACGACCGCCTGCGCGATTCGGCCGTCCAGCTTGCGGTCCCATTGCACATGGCTGCCGAGTCCGACCGGTACGCCTTCGACAATGCATTCCACGACGCCGCCGATCGAATCGCCGTCCGCCTTCGTCTGGTCGATCAGCTCCATCATCTGCCGCTCCGTCTCCTTGTCCACGACGCGAACCGGCGATTCCTCCGTCAGCCGGGCCAGCTCGTCAGCCGACAGATTGTTCGGGGGAGCTACGACGCTGCCGATGCGAATGACCTGCCCGGCCACCTTGATGCCGAATGCCGCGAGCAGCTGCCGGGCAACGGCGCCTACCGCGACGCGCGCCGCCGTCTCCCTTGCACTGGAGCGCTCCAGAACGTTGCGCAAATCTTTCAAATTGTATTTCAGCCCGCCGTTCAGGTCGGCATGGCCCGGACGGGGCCGGTGCACGCGCCGCTTCGCCTCTTCGCCGCCCTCGATCGGCTCGATATTCATGACCGATGTCCAATGCTTCCAGTCGTTGTTCTCCACGACGATCGCCACCGGCGCGCCGGTCGTCCGTCCGTGGCGCACGCCGCCGACAATTTTCGCCGTATCCTTCTCGATCTGCATCCGGCGGCCGCGGCCATGTCCTTTCTGCCGCCGCTGCAGCTGAAAATTCAACTCCTCGAAATCAAGCTGCAAATTGCTCGGCAGCCCTTCGATAATCGCGGTCAATTGGGGACCGTGCGTTTCTCCCGCAGTCAAATATCGCAAACTCAAATTCGGTTCCTCCTTCAATTCCGGCAAGCGTAAACAGCTTCGCCGGTCCGGTCGCCTGACGAAGCTGTCGTTTCGCCAATCAACCGTCCCATTCGTTGGCGATTCCGCCCCAAAACATCTTTGCTCATTATAGTATAGCCCGCATCTTTTGACAAGAAAAGCCGGGCCCTGCAAGGCCCGGCCGGCGTCTGGCGAGCGCTTCCGCCGCATCCGCGGCATGACGGGAAACAATCGGCCGAAAGACGGCAAAAAAGCCGTCCGGAAACGACGGTTTCGGCGGACGGCCATTTTGAAATTCCGGGGCTTCAGCCGCCGGCGGGACGGCGCAGACGGCGGGCAGGCGGCTCCGCAAGCTGCGGATCGTCGACCAGCCTGGCGATCGTTCCGCTGTCGAGCCCAAGAATCTGCGCGCATTCCTGGACGCTGATGATGCCTCTCCGATATGCCGAAATAACTTTTCGTTTGTCCATCATCCAACCTCCACAGGTTTCGGCTAGTACCTAGTATAGGAGAAGTTGGAAAACGATATACATCAGGCGCGCAGACGCCGGTAAAAGAACGTGTCGGCCGTCTCCAGCCCGTATTGGCCGGGGCCGAAAATCTGCTCCGTGCTGCCGACGAACAGCAACCCTCCCGGACGGAGCGCTTCGGCAAATTTGCGGTATAGTAGATTTTTCGCTTCATCGGTAAAGTAGATCATGACATTGCGGCAGACGATCAGATCGTAGGGCCCTCCGAACCGGTCCTCCAGCAAATTGTGACGCCGGAACGTTACCGCCCGCTTTAGCGCGTCGTCAACAACATAACATCCGGACTCCTTCCGGAAATAGCGCTGCAGGCAGTCCTGCGGCACTTCCCGCACCGACCGCTCGTGATAGACGCCGCGCTCCGCCTTCTCCAGCGCTCCGGCATCCAGATCGGTGGCCAGAATCGTCGCCCGGCCGAGCGCCCCGAGCTCGGACAACAGCATCGCGAGCGTATACGGCTCTTCGCCGGTCGAGCAGGCGGCGCTCCATATGCTTACGTTTCCGCGCTGCGCCAGCATTTCCGGCAAAAACCGCTGCCGCAGCGTCTCCCAACGGCCCGGATTGCGCCAAAATTCCGATACGTTGATCGTCATCCGGTCCAGAAACTCGCCCATCAGCGCCTTGTCTTTCTGCATCGCTTCCCAGAAAGCCTCAAAGCTGCCGTAGCCGTGCTTCATGCGAAGCGTCGTCAGCCTGCGCTTCATCTGCGTTTCCTTGTACAGCGACAGATCGATAGCCGTCCGTTCCTTGACCCGCTGCACAAACCATGCGAAATCCCGGTCTTCCAATCCGATCCCCCGTTTCCCCGCTCCCCGCCGGCCTCAGATCCAGCGCTGAATCGTATGCTCGTAGCTTACCAGCTCGTCTTCGCGGAAGAAAATCGCAATTTCGCGTTCCGCGTTTTCGGGAGAGTCGGAGCCGTGTATCAGATTGAAATTCGTATGTACGGCATAGTCGGAGCGTATCGTGCCCGGCAGCGCCTCCAGCGCGTCGGTCTTGCCGATGATCGCGCGGCAGAGGGCGATCGCCTGATCGCCTTCCCATACCATGGCGAACGACGGGCCCGACGTAATGAAGTCGAGCAGCGGCTCGTAGAACGGCTTGCCTTTATGCTCGGCATAGTGACGAACCGCCATTTCCCGTGTCACTTGCAAAATTTTGCGGCAACGAGCTTCAGCCCTTTCTTCTCGAAACGGGACACGATTTCACCGATCAGTCCGCGCTGCACGCCGTCCGGTTTGATCATCAGAAACGTTTTCTCCATACGTTTGAACACCTGCCTGAACCCTAATATTTTAGTAATTTCGCTTGCCGATGAAATGCGCGATTTCGATCAGGTCCCGCTTGGCGGGAATGTCGGGCAACCGCTCGAGGGCGGCCAGCGATTTGGCGATATAGCGGTCGGCCATCTCCTCGGCCGCCGCAATTCCCCGGCTTGCCCGGATCAGCCTGATCGCCTCGTCCGTCCCGTCGGTGCCGTCGCTTTCGCGGATGCGCGCGATCGCCTGCAGCAGCTTGTCCCGGACAGCCTCTTCCCGCAGCGCCAACAGCACGGGAAGCGTCATATTGCCCTGACGGATATCGGAACCGGGCGGTTTCCCGAGCTGCTTCTCCGTGCCGCACAAATCCAGCACGTCGTCGCGTATTTGAAACGCCATGCCGACATTGTAGCCGAAACGGTACAACCGGTTCGCGGTAACGCGGTCCGCGTTCGCGGCCACAGCGCCAAGCTGGCAGCTCGTCGCAATGAGAAGCGCCGTCTTGCGCCGGATGCGCAGCAAGTATTGGCGCACGGACTGCTCCGTATTGAAGAAATCCCGAATCTGCTCCATTTCGCCGATGCACATCTCGACCATAGCTTTGGACAAGATCTGGTGGATATGCGGATTGGGCAATTCGGTGACGATCGTCAGCGCCTTGGCGTAAATATAGTCGCCGGTATACATGGCGATCCGATTGTCCCACTTGGACTTCACCGTCATCTGCCCGCGCCGCGTTTCGGCGTCGTCAATGACATCGTCGTGCACGAGCGACGCCATGTGGATCAGCTCCAGCGGCACCGCCACCCGCTCCAGCACGTCGAGCCGGTAATCGCCGAACTTGCCCGACAGCAATACGAATACAGGGCGGATGCGCTTGCCTCCCGCCTTCAACAGATGCAGCGACGTTTCGCTCATCAGGGCGTGGTCGGAGGTGACGCTCTTCTCCAGCTGCTGTTCGATCCGATTCAGATCGCCCTTCATCTTTGCGTACAAATCCAATAGTTTCATTCGTTCACCTGTAGAGCAGATTGTTCTGAAAAGAACTCCATATGCACGTCGCGCTCCAGCAAGCCGAGCTGTCTCGCCAGCCGGAAATACAGCGCAAGGCCTTGCTGCTGCATCGGGCCGAAATCGTAACGAAGCTCGGTGAAATATCGCGCCCAATAGCCCGGTTCGCCGCCGATCGTGCGGCACGCGTGATCGATCAGCGCCTGCGGATTGCCGAGGCTAAGCCTTTTGCTCTCGCGCATCGCCTGCAGCAGGCTGGCGATCGCCTGCGGCCAGCGGGCGGCCGCTTCCTTGCGGACGGCGACGACCGCATAAGTCATCCCGAGTCCCGTCCAGCGATGCCATAATTCCCCCAGATCGAGCACGTGCAGCTTGCCTGCGGACCAGGACGCCCTGATCGCCGGGTCGCCGATCAGAAGCGCCGCGTCGGCGTTTTCCAGCATCGAATCGAGATCCGGCTCCGCCCGTTCGTACTGCGGCTGACCTTCGGCATATTTCGCCATAATGATTTTTAACAGATTGACGGAAGTCGCCGAGGCTGTCGTCAAGGCGATCCGGCCGTTCTTCACCTGCTCAAGCGGCCGCTTCATGAACAGCAGAATGGAATTGACGCGGCCTACGGAACTGACCGACAAATCGGGGAGCAGCAAATAATCTTCGCTGTTTTGCGCATAGGCGAACGAGGATATGGCCGAAATATCGGTCTCTCCCTCCCGCAGCGCCCGGTTCAGCTCGGCCGGCACACGCGAGACGATACGGACGCCGGCTTCGCCCGCATATCCGTCCAGGTGGTGAAAGAGCGGCCAGGCATTGGCATAATCGATTCGTCCAAGCGTCAGCGGACTTTCACGCCCCATTCGGCTCATCTCCCCATCTTCTGTACAATTCATGCCCGATCCCCATTCCGTCCAGCACTTTGCCGACGAGAAAATCGACCATATCCCCGATCGTCTCCGGCCGGTAATAGAATGCGGGCATCGCGGGTACGATACGGACGCCGAGTCTGGCCAGCTTCAGCATATTTTCCAGATGCACCGCATGAAGCGGCGTCTCCCGCGGCACAAGCAGCAGCTTCCGGCCTTCCTTCATCATGACATCGGCGGCCCGGCTCATCAGATCGTCGGATATGCCGTGCGCGATCGAAGCGAGCGTGCCCATCGAACAAGGGATGATGACCATCCCGTCCGTCAAGTAAGAACCGCTGGCGATACTCGCGCCGATATCGGCGTTCGGATGAAGGATGAGCCGCTTCTCCTTCATCGGCAGCGCAAATCGCTCCTCGAGCGCCTCCTGACGGCGAACCGTCTGCCAGTCCAGCTCCTCCTTCAGCACGCGCCAGCCGGCCTCGGTGACGACGAGATGGACTTCCGCTTCGGCGCGCAGCAATTCCTCGATAAGCCGAACCGCATAGATCGAGCCGCTCGCGCCGGTTATGCCGACGACCCAGCGCTGCGGGCGGCGGCCGCCTGATTCGTCATGCCCATCGGCTCAGCACCACCAGATCGAACAGCGTAAAGGCAAACAGCACGATGCTGAGCGTTCCGTTCATTGTGAAGAACGCCGTCTGCACCCTGCTCATGTCGCTTGGCTTCACGAGCCAATGCTCGTACATCAAAATGCACGCGGCCGCCACCGTTCCGACAAGATAGCCCCAGCTCAAATCCGTCATCCAGAACAGAGCCAGAAAGCCGGCCGCCGTCACGATATGGAAAGCCCGCGCGATGCGCAGCGCGCCCTCGACGCCGAAACGGGCGGGAATCGAGTGCAGCCCTTCCTTGCGGTCGAATTCGTAATCCTGACAAGCGTAAATGATATCGAATCCGGCAATCCACATAACCACTGACAAGTATAGCAACCATGCCGTCAAACTGAAAGATCCCGTTACGGCGACCCAGCCGCCGAGCGGAGCGAGCCCGATCGTCAAGCCGAGAACGACATGGCAAAGCCACGTAAACCGTTTCGTGTACGAATAGATCACCAGCATAAAGACCGCGATCGGCATCAGTTGCACACAGATCGGATCGAGCCGGTAAGAGGCGTAAAACAACAGCACGAAAGAGATGACGATGAAGAGCAGCACTTCGCCCGAACGGATCAGGCCTGCGGGCAGCGCACGGTTTTCCGTCCGCGGGTTCCGTTTGTCAATCGCGCGGTCGATAAGGCGGTTCAGCCCCATCGCGGCCGTCCGCGCGCCGAACATCGCCAGCAAAATCCAGCCGATTTCCGCCCACGACGGCAAGCGGCCTTCCGTTTCGACAGCGCCGAGCAGAGCGCCGATGAAAGCGAAAGGCAGCGCGAATATCGTATGTTCGAACTTTATCATTTCCAAAAAATGCGAACTTTGCGAATCATCCTTTTGTCCCCTTTATCCCGATATGCAGTGCGGCAATGCCGCCCGTCAGCGGATACGCCTGCACCCGCTCGAGGCCGATCTCCCGAAATATATCGGCGAGCCGGTTCATGTCGGGGAATTCCTTGAGCGAATCCGGCAGCCATTTGTACTGCTCGTACCGCTTGGCCACCAGCTTGCCGATCAGCGGCAGCAGCCGTTCGAAATAAAAATAATAGACCGACTTGAACGGCTGCCATTCGGGCTTGGACAATTCGAGGCAGACGACCTGTCCCCCCGGCTTCACGACGCGCTTCATTTCGCGCAAAACCTTTACAAGATCGGGCACGTTGCGCAATCCGAAGCCGATCGTCGCATAATCGAACGAATCGTCTGCGAACGGCAAGTCCATCGCATTGCCCCGGACCAGCTCGATCCGGTCCGCCAGACCCGCCTTGCGGATCTTGTCCGCCCCGATGTCCAGCATGTTCTGGCTGAAATCGAGGCCGACGATGCGTCCGTCGCCGCTGGCCCGGCATAAAGCAAGCGTCCAGTCGCATGTGCCGCAGCACAGATCGAGCGCCGATTGGCCCGGCTGCACGTTCATCTTCTTCATCGTAAACTTCCGCCACGCTTTGTGCCGGCGGAAGCTGAGCAGATCGTTCATTTTGTCATATTGCGGCGCAATGCTTTCGAATACGGCATGTACATGCCGTTCCTTCGTCTTGCCATCCATCTTCTTCGGGTCACCTCATCTCGTTGAACGCCGGCACGGACGCCGACAACCGCCGCAGAAACGATTCGCATATCAGGCACAGCTCGCGGACGAGCCGGTCCGATTCGAGCTTTGCGGCAATTTCCCGCAGCTGTTCGACCGAATGGCGCAGCAGGGCGGCGAGCTGATTGCGGATATCGTATTTCCGGATCAGCGAAGCCGCAAATCCCGGCTCGACCGGCTGGGCGGCCAAAAGCCGCTTCTCTTCCTCCGTCCCCTCCTGCATGACATGCCAATACGCCCAGCTGCCTTTAAAGCCTGCGGGCTGATCGCTTCTCAGCCATTCGTCGAGCACGACTTCGCAGCGGCTGAGTCCGGCGAGCAGCTCCAGCCAATACTTCGAATATCTTTCTTCGATCAGCCCCGCGAAGACGCGAAACAGCTCGGCCTTGAGCTCCGCGCTGCAGGCCAAATATTCCTCCGCCGTGACGCGCACTTGCTTCATCCGAACATACAAATTCATCTTCAGCCGGTTGATTTGGCAGATCGCGCCGCTCAGCCGGCGGATCATATCGACCTGCCCGGCTTGCGACAGCAGCTGGTAAAAGCGGCTGCTGAAGTAATCGCCGGCCAGAACTTTCAGCTGTCTCGCCCTCATCGATTTCTCCGGCCGGACGCCGGCCTCCGTATCGATCGTATCGTGCGTGTCCAGGCCGAGCTGCACAAGGGAAACGACAAGCGAATAGAGCTCGCTGAACATGGAAACGCTCGTATTCTGATTCAAAAAAGCGAAGAGCAGCCGGATGCGGGAGTCCGGGAAAGCCGGCAGCTCGGTATAGGTCCGGATCATGTCGTGCTCCACATATTTTCTGGCCATTTCCGGTATGCGGTATTCATTCATCGGGTAAGCCTCCGAACGTAAACGGCAGGACAAGTCCCTGCCGTTCTTTAATCTAAGTTATTATAGCATAACTTGAGCGCCGGCGCATACGTTCTGTCGCTGCCGGCAAGCGAATCATGACGACGGCGGGATCGCTGCGGGCTGAATGGGGCCGAAGCGTTCTTCCCACCTTTTGGCGAACGTCAGCCGCAGACGTTTGCGCCACATGTCATCCGTTACCGGATCGGCGGCATCGAGCTCATCCATGCGGCCCGCCACCCAGTCGTCGGTTCGTCTCGCATCGATGGCGAACAGCATGGCGCCGGACGAATGCGGAGGAGCCCCCGGCGGAGCTTCCTCCATATATCGGACGAGCAGCCGGTTCACGTTCTCCATCTGCGCGAACGACATGCGCAGCAGCTTTTTCACATCGCGAAACCAGACGCCGGGATCTCCTTCGCCTGCCGGCACCTTGATGTCGACGGCCAGAACGGCGTTGCGCCAGCCGACCCGGCCGATCTTGTCCGACAATCGCAGACCGATCAGCGCGTCGACAATATTGCCGCCGGTCAGCCGCTTCGCCGTATCGGGGCGAAATACCGCTACCTCGCGCCGCGACGGCGACTCGCGTCCCAGCTGCGGCAGCCACGAAATCAAGACAGCCGCCGCCAGCGTTGCCGCGCAGGCCGCCACCAACCCTTTGCCGATCTTCAACATCGGAGCACCTCCCGTTCTAAACAAGCTCTCTTTATCTTATGACGGGATTGTCCGGCGAAGTCCTGATGCGCGCAAAACAAAAGCAGGCACGGATGCCTGCTTTGCTTCGCGCTCGTTATGAATCCGCCTCTACGGTGCCGAACTTCGTATAGATCGTCGCTTTGCCTCTAATTTTGATCGCCGAAGTATGATCGGTAAATTGCGCGATTAACACTTCCCCTTTATCGAGCTTTTCGGTATGGTGGAATTTGGTGCTCTGCCCGCGCGTCAAGCCGATGACCTGGACGCCGTTGTCATTCGCCTTAACAACGACATACTCGCTCTGCACATCGTCCATCCGAATCCTCCTTCGCCTATTAGCAAAAACTGCCTTCCCGCGTCGGTTGCAGGAAAGCAGCTTTACATCCTTATGTACTGGTCGGAGTAACAGGATTTGAACCTGCGACCTCACCCACCCCAAGGGTGCGCGCTACCAGGCTGCGCTATACCCCGACAGCGACAAAAATTATTCTAGCGAATTGTCGCTCGCTTGTCAATAAGTTTTTCACAAAAACCGCCGTTCGCGGCCGACTGATGAAGAACGTCCGAATGTTGCCATTCGGACGTAAGTAAGTATGGTGAGCGTTATTTGGAGCAAAGCTCCTTCAGCGACTTGCCCGGTTTGAAAGCGGGAATTTTGCTTGCGGGAATGTCAATTTCCTCGCCGGTTTGCGGGTTCCGGCCTTTACGCGCTTGGCGTTCGCGAACCTCGAAATTCCCAAAACCTACGAGTTGCACCTTGTCTCCGGACTGCAGCGCGTCAGCGATCGCGTCGAATACCGCTTCAACCGCTTTCGTCGCGTCCTTCTTCGACAAGTCGGTCAATTCCGCAACTTTCGTGATCAAATCCGTTTTGTTCATTACTCTTCACCTCCCCTTCAAGCAGCGATGTCGCATCCTATCCTACTGTTTAACCGTTTGTTTTAAAAATATACCTTTATTACTGAACAAACCTATAGTAATACAGCCGTTTGTTAATTTCAAGTAGAAAGCCCCGTTTTTAACGGACGAAACGTCCCGCGGCCGTTTCAACACAAAATCCGCCCCCCTGACCGTGGCTTGACAGGGGAGCGGCGAGCCTTTCCGTTTTCGGGCGCAGAAACTTCGGGCCGGTTTTACAGGATGATGGCGATCAGACCGCCGGAGCCTTCGTTAATAATCCGTCCGAGCGTTTCCTGCAGCTTGTAGCGGGCGTTGTCCGGCATCATCGCGATTTTGCCCTGGATGCCTTCGCGGACGATGGAATGGAGCGACCGTCCGAAAATGTCCGAATCCCAAATTTTGATCGGATCGTTTTCGAAATCCTGCATCAGGTACCGGACCAGCTCTTCGCTCTGCTTCTCGGTGCCGATAATCGGCGCGAATTCGGATTCCACATCGACCCGGATCATATGAATGGACGGCGCCGTCGCTTTCAGACGGACGCCGAAGCGTGAGCCTTGGCGGATCAGCTCGGGTTCGTCGAGCGCCATCTCGGCCAGCGTCGGAGCGGCGATGCCGTAACCGGTCGTCTTGACCATTTCAAGCGCTTCGGAGAACCGGTCATATTCCCGTTTGGCGTGCGCAAACTCCTGCATCAGCTGCAGCAGATGGTCTTTGCCGCGAATTTCGACGCCGACGACTTCCATCAAAATTTGATCGTACAGCTCGTCGGGCGCGTACAGATCGATTTCGGCCACGCCTTGCCCCATGTTCATGCCGCTCAATCCGGCGCGGGCAATGAAATCGTACTCCATAAACTGGGTGACGACCCGGTCCACATCGCGCAAGCGGCGAATATCTTTCACCGTATCGCGAACCGAGTTTTCGTAATTGCTGCGCAGCCAGTGATTCTCGTTCAGCACCATGACCCAGCTCGGCAGATTGACGTTGACTTCGTGAACGGGGAACTCGTACAGCACTTCGCGCAGCACCGACATGACATCGTCCTCGCTCATCGTGGCGACACTCATCGCCATAACCGGGATGTCGTATTTGGCTTGCAGCTCATTACGCAAATGTATCGTTTCCTCGCTTCGCGGACGGGTCGAGTTGACGATCAGGACGAACGGTTTGCCGACCTCTTTCAATTCCTGCACGACTCGTTCTTCCGCCTCCACATAGGAGCTGCGGGGAATTTCGGCGATCGTTCCGTCTGTCGTTACGACGACGCCCAGCGTCGAGTGCTCTTGAATGACTTTGCGCGTGCCGATTTCGGCCGCTTCCTGGAACGGGATCGGCTCCTCGAACCAGGGCGTCGTAATCATCCGCGGTCCGTTCTCGTCCTCGTATCCTTTGGCGCCTTCGACCGCATAGCCGACACAGTCTACAATCCGGACATTCACTTCCAATCCTTCCGCCACTTTCAACTGCACGGCCTGGTTCGGAACGAATTTCGGTTCGGTCGTCATGATCGTCTTGCCTGCGGCGCTTTGCGGAAGTTCGTCGATCGCACGGACCCGGTCGGCGTCGCTCGTAATATTCGGCAGAACGACCGTCTCCATGAATCGTTTGATAAATGTTGATTTGCCCGTACGGACCGCGCCGACGACGCCGAGATAGATGTCCCCGCCGGTCCGTTCGGCGATGTCCTTGAAAATGTCCACTTTCTCCACTGATAATCCCCTCCCGATAGGTTTTCCGGTCCGCCGCCATCCACGCAGGCAAGAGGGCAGCCAGCGACGCAACTCGTACATACTTTTTGGACTAGTAATATCTTATGTTTCAGCCGGGCGATTATGACGCTTCCTTGCATGAAATCTTGTAAAAGAATCGAGCGATCGAACGAGGTTCCGCAGCCGTTCCTTCCAGAATTGAGATATATGCTAGTTTTGGCCAAAAAGAACCCTACCGCTCCGATAATTCGAAAGCGATAGGGTTGAATGCCGGTATGATGCTGCGCCGCTTACGGCAATACGGCTTGCGGCTCCCCGCCTGCGAGCCGGTACGCCGGCCCTTTGACCGGCACGAAATCGTATCGGTCGACGAGCAGCCGCCGCAAGTCGTCCGGCAGCGCCTCGGCCGAACCGTTGCTTTCCCGCTGCAGCGTCTGCATGATGTCGATGCCGTAGTCGGCAAACACGGTTCCGTTGTCGTGAACGATCGCCTGTATCGGCGCATTCGAGTAAGGACTGACGATCGTCGGTGATTTTTTGTTCATTCGCTCGTAATCGATGTAGTAAAAATCGGGATATGCTTGGTCTCCTTTCGGCACTTCGCCGTTATGGGCGGCCATATATCCGTCGACCCACGACTGGATGTCGTTGATTTGCTGGGCGATCCGCAAGTCCATCAGCTTGACGAGCGGGTCCGTTTCTTCATCGATGACGAGGAAATAGTAGTGGCCGCCTTCCTCGTACGATACGGCCGGCAGCGCGCTCATATAACCCGTTCGTTTCAGCTTGGCGAAATCGATTACGAACTTTTCGTACAACGGCGTGTCCCGCGTCGCGTTTTTGATCGGGAGCATCCGGGTGTCTTCCATATACTGGTCGATCGCCGATTGCACATTGCGCACCGCCTCCTTGATGCCGGCCGGACGGGTCGCCTGTTCGTCGCCCGGATACAGGCAGCCCGTCAGAAGCAGCAGCGCCGCCAAAGCGGCAGCGGCCGAACGGACGGCGCGACCGCCGATGCGAAGTCGCGTTCTTGACATAAGCTCGATCTCCTCCTGTAACTTGCCGCGTTACCATAAATCGTCTTCAGCCTGCCGGGCGAGCTGGCGGCGTACGGCGGCGCGCAGCGGGTCCTCCGGCAGTCCGATTTCGGCCTGGCCGACAACCCGGGCCTGGCAGGCAAGACGCATCCCTTCGTCGGCCAGACCGGCCAGCTTTCTGCGCTCGTTATCCTGCACAGGGGATAGCCCGTCCCCGGCCTTCGCGTATACTTTGCACATCAGACAGGCGGCCTTGCCGCCGCAGCGCGTGCGGATCGCAACGCCGGCTTTGCGGGACGCTTCCAGGACGGAAGTGCCCGGCCGCACGACGATTTTTTGCCGGAAGGCTGAAACGTCACTTCGCACTTCACCGCCCATCCCCCACTCCCGCATGCTCCAGCCGGCTTCGGACCTGCCGGATCGCTTCCTCGGCCAGATCGTTGCGCGCCTCAAGTTCGTCCAGAATCGGCACGTGCAGCGCCGGCTTCCGGCGTATTTCCGCCGCGATGAGACGCACGCGGTCCTCTCTGCCCCGCAGCATGTTGAACCACAACTCATGGGCGAGCGGCACCACCTTCACGAACCGTTTGCCGACGGCGACCGGTTCGGCATGGCGGTACAGAAACGACCGGACTTCCGTTCGGTACCGGTTTGCGCCGGCACGAACCTCGAAGCCGCCCACCAGCTCAATTGGGACGCCAGCCGCCTCGTAATGGCTGAGCAGCGAACGGTACAATCCGGTTTCGCTGACCGCCGGCACGTCGGTCGCCAGATCGCGCATCGCGATGTGGAGCTCCTCCGCATCCCGGTCATCCGCATACAAATCCAGATCCCGCGGCGGCGACGGCAGACGGATGCCGCGCAGCATCAGCCCGGCGCTGCCGCCGACAAGCCATGCCGGTCCGCCTGTGCCGGCCGTTTCGCAGACCATTTCCAGCGCCTGTTCGATACGCCGCCTCTCGTCCATGTCGACACGTCCTTTGCGTTCAAAAATACGGCTTGTTGTGCGCGACAATGCGTCCTGCGCCCGCCTTGACGATGGCCTGGCATCCGAGGCGGTAGCCCTGTTCGAATTCTTCCGGCTCCAGCCGGTCCCACTCCGCATCGGTAATCGGCGTAAGCCACTCCGCGCCTTCCACGACGAGACAGCGGCATCTGGCGCAAGTGCCGCGGGTACACGAAAATCCCCAGTCGACGCCGTGCTTTACCGCCAGCTTCAGAATCGATTGTCCCTGTTCCGCCTCGACGACAGCCGTTTTTGTTCTTCCTTTCAGTTCCAGCAAGAAGTCTGCATCCTTTCTGCGGTTTTGCCTAGGTAATAATCGTAAAGACCCCGTATATAAATCCGAGCACGAGCATAACAAACGCCACCAGCGACAGCACGATGCGAACGACGCCTTTCGTTTTGCTCCGGGCGAACGTAATGACCAAAGCGGATAAAGCCATTAAACCGATCCCCAAAAACGAAATCCACATTTTGTCATGGAATCCACAGTTGAATCGACCCCTGCCCACTATGTAATGAAATTGCATCCTATAATTATAGCATGAACGAAAAAGAAGGACAAAAGCGGTTGCCCCGGCGGTTTTCGCGCCGCCGCGGGTTTCCGCTGTCGTCCTTCCCCCGTTATTTGGAAAGCATCGTTTTCATGAGCGATTCGATATTGTTCATGTTCATGCCGCTCGCTTTGACCGCTTTGATGATTTCCTTGACCGTATTTTCCGACACCGGCACATTGGCCATTGCCGATACTTGCTTGATCAGCTTGCGCAGCTCGGCCTCGTCCTTCATCGTTTCGCTCGTTACGCCGCTGGCAAGCTTCTTGACGGCGTTCTCCGATATTACTTTACCGGTCTTTTTCTTGACCGTGTTCAGGATCTCTTTCGAGAGATTTTTGTTCAAATCGGTTCCTCCTCCCCGCTTTCCGAACCGGAAAGCCGCTTCAGCATCAGGCCGGCCGAGAAGCCGCCTTCCACTGTTAGCATTTTATGAGGAGAGGACGGGATTGGTGTAGGCACCTGTACTTATAGGCGTTCGAGCTCCCATGTGCGGTCGCGTCCCATGAGCGCTTCGACCGCCGATCTCGGATCTTTGCCCTGGAACAGCACACGGTACAACTGCTCCGTAATCGGCATTTCCACCCCGTATTGTCCGGACAGGACATGGGCCGCCTTCGTCGTTCTTACGCCTTCCACGACCATTCCCATCCGTTTCAATACCTCTTCGAGACCGATGCCTTCGGCAAGCATGGCGCCGGCCCGCCAGTTTCGGCTGTGCTTGCTCGTACAAGTTACGACGAGGTCGCCGACGCCGGCGAGACCGGCAAACGTAAGCGGATTGGCTCCCATGGCTGTGCCGAGCCGCGAAATTTCCGCCAAGCCACGGGTAATGAGCGCCGCTTTGGCATTGTCGCCGAAGCCGAGTCCGTCGGAAAGTCCGGCGCCGAGCGCGATAATATTTTTGATCGCGCCCGACACTTCCGTGCCGACGACGTCCGGATTCGTATAGACGCGAAAGTATCCGTTCATAAAGGCGTCCTGCGCCTGCTCGGCCGCGCGCGCATCCTCGGAAGCGACGACTACGGTAGTCGGCTGGCGAAGCGCCACCTCTTCGGCATGACTCGGTCCGGAGAGCACGACGATGCCGCTCCGCGGCCTCCCGAGCTCCTCGGCCAGCACCTCCGACATCCGCTTCAACGAGTCGGCTTCGAACCCTTTCGTCGCATGGACGACAAGCGCCTTCTCGTCGAGATGGGGAGCCGCGGCCCGCGCCACCTCGCGCATCGCGGCAGAAGGCGCTGCGAACAGCGCAAGGGAGGCGCCGCGCAGCGCCTCCGCCATATCCGATGTCGCCCGCAGTCCTTCCGGCAGTTCGATCCCGCTCAAATAGCGATGGTTGCGCCGCTCCCGGTTCATGGCGCCGGCATGCTCGGCATTGCGCGTCCACAACGCCGTCTCCCAGCCGTTGTCCGCCAGAACGGCGGCGAGCGCAGTGCCCCAGCTGCCGGCTACGAGTACCGCCGCCTTGCGCGGCAAGATGGCAGTCGAATCGGTCATCCTTTACATCCCTTTCTTTGCTCCGAGCTTGTTTTCGGTTCCTTTGACCAGCTTGACGATGTTGCTGCGGTGACGAACGATCGCGAAGGCGCAAATGATCAGGCTCGCCCATAAAAGCGGAGCCGGGCGATCGAGAATGACGACGAAAACGGGTGTCAGGCAGACGAACAGCAGCGAGCCGAGCGAAACGAAACGGGTAAAGACGATGGACAGAATGGCAATGATGCCGGCAATCAGCGCGGGCAAAAAGGCAATGGATGCCATCACCCCGATCGTGGTCGCGATCCCTTTCCCACCCTTGAACCGGAACCAGACAGGCCAGTTATGGCCGACGATCGCGGCAAGTCCGGCGAGCACCGGAGCCCAGTCGTTACCGTCGCCGAGCCAGCGGCCCAGCCAAACGGCCAGTATTCCTTTGCCGATATCCAGAGCGAGAACGGCGATCGACGGTCCTTTGCCGAGCACGCGCAACGTATTCGTCGCGCCGGCGTTGCCGCTCCCGTGCTGGCGGATGTCGATCCCTTTCACCGCCTTGGCGATCACGATGCTGAATGAGACGGAACCGAGCAAATAACTGATAACTATCGCTATGATCGTATACAACAAATGCTCCCTCTCCTAATCCTCGTCCGACTTGCGCCGGGTGAACAGCCTGATCGGCGTTCCTTCAAAATCAAACGCAGCCCGAATTTTGTTTTCCAGATAGCGTTCATAAGAAAAATGCATCAATTCCGGATCATTGACAAAATGACGATCGTCGGGGGGCGAACGGCCACCTGGGTGACATAGTTGATGCGCAATCGCTTGCCTTTGTCGTACGGCGGCTGATTCATCGCCACCGCGTCGGCTACGACGTCGTTCAGCAGATGCGTCTGGATGCGCATCGCATGCTGCTCGGATACATGGTTGACGACCGGCAGCAGCTTGTGCAGCCGACTTTTCGTTTTGGCCGACAGAAAGACGATCGGCGCGTAAGTCATGAACTGGAAGTTGTCGCGGATGCTCTGCACGAAGTTTTGCATCGTCTTGTCGTCCTTCTCGACGACGTCCCATTTGTTGACGACAAAGACGGATGCCTTGCCCGCTTCATGCGCATAACCGGCGATATGTTTGTCCTGCTCGATGATGCCTTCCTCGCCGTTAATCAGAATGAGGACGACGTCGGCCCGCTCAATCGCTTTCATCGCGCGCATGACGCTGTATTTCTCCGTCGTCTCGTAAACTTTGCCGCGCTTGCGCATGCCGGCCGTATCGATCAGCACGTAGCGCTGGCCGTCGCGCTCGAACGGCGTGTCGATCGCATCGCGAGTCGTACCCGCCACATCGCTGACGATGACCCGTTCCTCGCCGAGCAAAGCATTGACGAGCGACGACTTGCCGACGTTCGGCCGCCCGATCAGCGCAACCCGTATGACATCCTCGTCGTATTCGTCCTCTTTCATTTCCGGCAATTTCTCAATCACGGCATCGAGCAAATCGCCGATGCCGGTTCCGTGAGAGCCGGAAATGGCTATCGGCTGGCCGAACCCGAGGCTGTAAAATTCATAAATATCGTCCATTCGACCGATATTATCTACTTTGTTAACTGCGACAACGACTGGCTTCCGGGAACGGTACAGCATTTGCGCCACTTCGTCGTCGGCATTCGTTAGTCCCGACTTGGCATCGACCATGAAGATAATGACATCCGCTTCTTCAATGGCCAGCTCGGCCTGCATGCGGACCGACTTCATGATCTCGTCTTCCCCGTCGATCTCGATTCCGCCGGTGTCGATGATGCTGAACGTTTTGCCGCTCCACTCCCCGGAACCGTAAATCCGGTCTCTTGTCACGCCGGGCTTGTCTTCCACAATTGCAAGCCGGTCGCCGATAATCCGGTTAAAAATCGTGGATTTGCCTACGTTCGGACGTCCGACGATGGCAATAACGGGTCTTGCCATAGTTTCACTCCTTCAAAATACTCACGCTATCCATCATAGCAAAAAAGAACGTTCTTGGCTAACATTTCATTTTGTCGAACCAGGGCTCCGTCATCGGGGGATTAACTCTGCTTTTTTCTGCGAAAAACATGCGCAAGCGGATTAGCGGCGGCGGAGCGGATCAGCATGTATAAGACGCTGCAGCCTCTTGCCGAGGCGAAGCTTATCCAGAACGCGTCCCACCAAGCCCACGAGCCGGGCGCGGCGCCGGCGGCCCGTTCATGCAGAATGAAAGGCAACGATTCCGCCGTCAGTGCGCTGAACGCAACGAGCCCAAACTGGCTCGCCGGGCGAAACGTAAAGGCGGCGGCGAGCACGCCGGCGGCAATGGGAGCATCCCAGCGCGGATCGAGAAAGACAAATACCGGATCGGACGCATAGCATGCCCGAATGCCGTACCAGATGAGCGCGATCAGTCCCGATTCCGTCAGCAGCAAGCCGGTCTGCAGCCGGTCATCGGCCTGCCGCATGCCGGCGATCGCGGCCGCCAGAAGACAGCATGCGCTGGCGCTGACCGGCACGCCGAAGACGGAGAAGGCGACCGGTTGCGCAAGCAGACAGAGGACCGCCCATCCCCCGATAACCCGGAGCCGTCCTTCCGCCACAATCTCTTTCCAGCCTGTCGTCATCAGAATGGCAAATATGGATAGGAGCCAAAGGGAAAGAAAACCGGCATTCATTCTGCATCACCCCTGATGCCCCTATTATATCCGGCAGGAACGCGGCTATCCGCAAAAAAACAGACGATCCGGCAAAGGATCGTCTGTTTTTCGTATCCGTCGGGGGCAGGCCGATTATTTCAGCTTGCTCAATTTGTCCCCGAATTTCTCGCCGAGCGTGAAGCTCATGCTTTGATTGCTGAGGCTTACGTTCGGATTGCTCAAATCTTCTTTCGGTGCGCGCGATTTTTCTTGCCGCGCGGGCTGCTCCGGCGCTTCTTCCGTTTCTTTGATGCTCAGGCTGACGCGCTTGTCGGACGGGTTGAAGTCAAGAATTTTGGCGGTAACTTCCTGTCCTTCCTTCAACACTTCAAACGGTGTCGCAATATGGCGATGCGCGATTTGGGATATGTGAACGAGACCTTCGACGCCGGGCGCAATTTCGACAAATGCGCCGAAGCTTACGATGCGGCGTACCGTACCCGTTACGATGTCGCCGGTTTTGAATTTGTCGGCTGCCGTTTCCCACGGTCCCGGCTGAGCGGCTTTCATGCTCAGGCTGATCTTGCCTGCCGCAGGATCGACTTTCAGCACTTTCACTTTAACCGTTTGTCCTTCCGAAACGACATCTTTCGGATGCGCGACATGCTGCCAGGAAATTTCCGATACGTGCACGAGTCCGTCGATGCCGCCGATATCGACGAACGCTCCGAACGGAGTCAGGCGTTGAACTGTACCTTCGATTTCTTGACCGACTTCCAGCGATTCCATAATCCGCTGCTTGTTTGCCTCGAACTCTTCGTCGAGCACTTCTTTGCGGGAAAGAATCACCTTGTTGTTCTCCCGGTCGATTTCCTTGATTTTCACCAGGAAACTGCGGCCTTTGTAGTCGCTGAAGTCTTCTACAAAATGGCGCTCGACCATCGAAGCCGGGATAAATCCGCGCACGCCTACGTCAACGACAAGACCGCCTTTGACAACGTCCGCGACGGTAACTTCCAGCGCTTCGCCCTTTTCATAAAGGCTTTGCAGCTTATCCCATGCCTTCTCGCTGTCGATCTGGCGCTTCGACAGGACGAGGCGCTCCTTGTCGTCGTCGATGCTGACGACTTTCAGCTCCAGCTCCTGGCCGACTTCGACGACACCGACGGCGGAATCCAGATGTACAGCGGACAGTTCCCGCAGCGGAACGATGCCGTCATATTTATATCCAAGGCTCACTGTCACTTGGTTGTCTTCAACTTTGACGACCGTTCCTTTCACGGTGTCGCCTTTCTTCAAAGAAACGAAATTGTCCATCGCTTCCTGGCTCATTTCGGCCGCGGAGTCCTGGGTTTTGATTTCTTCTGACATTGAAATAACCTCCTCAGTTCATACACCCAACTTTATTTAATCCTGCAGCAGCGTGGTATTAACACGGCGGCAGCATTTAAAACGGCAGTCAAATCCATAATATGATGGCTAGACGCTGTTGCGCAATTGCCGAATTTGCGACATGATCGCTTCCGTTACGCGTTCGAGCACGTCGGGGGAATCGTCATGTAAAAACGGCGTCAAATCGATCGGCTTTCCGTAAATGACGTACATTTTCCGGAACAGCTTGTAGCGGCCGGCGATCGCGACGGGAACGACCTGCGCCCCGCTGCGCAAAGCGATCATGGCCGTGCCTTTCTTCGCGGAGCCCGACTCGTTGTTGCGCGTTCCTTCCGGAAAGATGCCCAGCGTGCCGCCATTCTGGAGCAGCGAGATGGCCGAACGGATCGCTTCCTTGCTGACCCCTCCGCGCTTGACGGGGAATGCCCCGAGCTTCTTCAGCAGCCCTCCGACAAAAGGAATCTCGAACAATTCCGCCTTCGCCATAAAGCTGACTTTGCGCGGCACCCAAATGCCGATCGTCGGCGGATCGAAGTTGCTGATATGGTTGGAAGCCAGAATGACCGGACCGTGCGCCGGAATATTTTCGAGACCGCGCGCTTCAAGCCTGAACAGCGCGCCGTACAGCGCGCGAAGCAGCAAGCGGCTTACCCGATACAACATAGCTTATTTCGCCTCCGCCAATTTGGTTCGGCTCAGGCTGACGATAGCCGAGCATACTTCTTCGATCGTCATGGCGGTACTGTCCATCACGACGGCATCGGAGGCGCAGACGAGCGGCGATACGTCCCGTTCCCGGTCCATCCGGTCCCGTTCCTCGATCTCCCGTTCCAGCTGCTCGAGCGACACCCCTTGAGCGTCGCCGATTTCACGGTACCGACGCAGCGCGCGTTCCGAAGCGCTTGCGGTCAGAAACACTTTCAGCTCCGCATCGGGGAGCACATGCGAACCGATATCCCGTCCGTCCATGACGACGCCTTTGCGATCCGCCAGCCTCCGCTGCTTCTCCGCCAGCAATCGGCGCACCGCTCCGTTTGCCGCCACCTGCGAGACATTTTGCGTAACTTCGCGGGAGCGAATCTCCTCGGTCACGTCTTCGCCGTTCAATAGCACCCTCTGGCCCTGTTCCCCGGGCAGCAGCCGGATGTCGAGCGAGGCGGCGTGGGAGGCGATTTCCGGGCCGTCGAGCGGATCGATCCCCGATCTCAAAGCGCTCAGCGTGACGGCGCGGTACATGGCGCCGGTATCGATGTAAACATAGCCGAGCTGTTCGGCGACCTTGCGCGCAACGGTGCTTTTGCCGGCCCCTGCCGGACCGTCGATAGCAATATTGATCCGTTCGCGGCCGCCGTCTTGTTGCATCATGAACCGCTTAACCCCCTCCGACTTGGAAGCCGCGAATAGCGCGGCGCAAACCTTTCAAGAAAAAAGCAGGCACTGCCTGCGAACGTGAAAATTATACCACAGATAGGACAGAGATGCAAAGAAAGAAGGATGGTTAACGGGAGGATATCCCTTCCATCCGGTCGACGCCTGTCGCCCAAAATCTGAAGCCGGCCGATTGCAGCGCAAGCTGGGACAGAACCATGAGCAGCAGCAGCACGATGACGATATTGCGCAGCCAGCGGCTCACCTCGTCCGACAGCTCGCCCGGCCGCCGGCCGCGTTTCGGTTTGCGGTTTGACGGCAACTTGATTTTCATCGGAAACCACCTTCTGCAATCATTTTGGGGTAGTTTCCCCTCACCGCCTCCGATTTATTCCTTTATTTTCCGATTTTGCCGAAACGGCCGATCAGCCGGACAGCCCCTTCTCCTTTCGGTGCAGCTCGACTTGCCGCTCCAAGCAGAACCGGATGACGATCTGCCTTTCGCTGTCGGTTATTTCCGCATACTTCAACATGACCCGTTTGCGCGCATCTCCTTCTTCGACGCGAGCGACTTCCGCGCGAAAGCGGACATGCTCAATCGCGCCGCTGCGGAAAGGAACGAGCAGCCAGCAATCCAGCGCATCCCCTTCCGCGACGGAACGGCCCGATTCGCAAACGAAAGAAATTCCGCCGCCGCTCACATCTCTCGTCATCGCGAGGAAGCGCTCGTTTCCGCGCCTGACCGCAAGCTCCAATTCGGCCGGCACGCGCAAATAGTTCCTGCGCTGGATTCGCGTTATCGCGTCGGGAGACGGCTTGCGAATCCGGACAAGCCTGACCGCATCGTCCCGAAATCCGAGCACGGTCGTAGCGAAATCATATTTCACGCCTTCCTTCGTCACGTAGGAGACGGACAATTCGTCGCCCGGACGAAGCGGTCTGAATCGTTCGCTTCCCCCTTGCAGCGGCAATTCAATAAACAGCGCATCCGCGCTCTCGTCGGCGACGCGGGTTTTATATTCCTCAAGCGCTTCTTCCCCGTCGGGAGAAATGATCCGGAAGTATACGATCTGATTAACTTTCGGCAACAAAATGGCTCCCCCTTCCACATGCCATTCATTATAGCATGTCGGAATATGGGGGAGCCATATCGTTTATCGCGCGGACGCCGCTGTCCCGCCGCCTTCGGGCAATTGTTCGACCGCTTCCTCGATGCCGGAATCGGCATTGATGAACACGCGGTAGTAGCCTCCGTTGATGCGGCCTTCGTACTCGTAGCAGAGCACTTCGTCGCCCATTTCGTTCGTAATGAGCGATTTCCGGTTGATTGCGACCTTGAAACCGGGGTTGAGCGCCTTGCGCGCTTCGGCTTCGCTCATTTTCGGCTTGGGCAGCTTTCGCTTGTGATGCTCGTACACGAAATCCGCCGCCTGCAGCGATACCGGCTCGCCGTTGTCGAGCGCCACCTTGACGGTCAGCTTCTCGGGATAGAGGAGCACCCCGTTCTGGGTTGCGACATAGGTGAACGTCCCCGAATCTCCGTAGTCGTCGTAATTGACGGCAACCATGTCGGGATAGTCATGCTTTTCGAGAAACTCGTCGGCATTGGCTCTCGCTTCCTTCAAATCGATCTGCTTTTTGCCGATTTCGCGAGGATTGAAGTAGCTGATCAGCTGGCCTCCCCTGCGGGTGTATTCCAACTGCACCAGGTTGCCCGCGGCGGATTCGCCGGCCATGGCGGTGTACGACTCGTATTCGGTTCCTTTGGCATTTTCGACGACGCGCACGACGTCTGCCGGAACGCCGAGAAATTTGGCCGCCTTCTGCCGGATCTCTTCGGGAGTCGCATTGCCGCCGCTCAACATGTTGACCGTTCGGCGCTGGTACATCATGCTGACGGAAGGTCCCCAATTGATCTCCGGATAATCGCCGACCTTCTTGTCCACGCTGCGGAAGCCGTCGATCAGCGTATTGTCCGTGGCGGTGCGTTCCTGCGCCAGCGCGGACTCGACATCCATCCAGCGCAAGCTGTTCGAGATGACTTTTTGCTGCATGGCTCGCAAATCCTTCGAGATCTCCTTGGACGAATCGTACAAAGCTTTCAGCGTCTTGAATTCATCGTCCGTCAACGGTTGCTTCGTCAAATCGCGCACAGCCGTTTTATATGAAAAATTGGCGATCCGGGAAAGGAACTCTTCCGTTTTGTTAAACGGAAGCAAATTGAGCGGCAGCTGATTGACCTCGTTCTGCGCTTCGCTCGTCAGCCGCCACACATTGATCAGACCTTTCCGGTGGAAGCCTTGCGAATTGGCGCTGACGGCCAACGTATTGCCAAGCTGCTTGTGGAGCGCTTCGACATGGTAGCTCAAATCGTGGAATGCCCGCTGGTACTGGTTTTCCGCTCGAATGAGAATCGAGTTTTTCTCCTGGTGCTCCTGGTATCCCCAATATATCGATCCGATGAACAGCAGGGTCATAACCGGAAACAGCACGGCGCTTAGTCGCTTATACATTGCAAAAGCTCCTTTCTTGTGCAATACCTGGTGTTAGTTTGGTTTGCGCAAGGGAGCTTTATGCATAAAACGATATGCTTTTGTCATGCGGCGCGGCGCCGTCGTCACCGCTCCTCTTCGATTTCGAAATCGCTCGTATTGTTGCACAGACACTGCTTGAAGCCGGTATCGATCCGCCCCTTTTCGCGCCGGCCTCTCAGCGTAAATTTTTCGCCGCATACGTTGCAGCGTATTCTAACCTTCACTCTTGCGCCATCCATTAACGCGATCCTTCCTTTCCAGTTCGAATGCTCGATTCTTTGCATCTTTATGAAAAGTATGGACGGAACGTTTACTGTTTAATCTCTTCTTCCCGGATGAGGAGCCGGAAAGGGGAATTGGCGTTGGCCTTTTTCATTTTGGCCAATCCGACCATCCAGAGCACGGCCATCAGCGGAGCGATGAGCACGATCCAGTACGTCTTGACGACCATCATAATATAGTCGTAAAGGCCATGCCACGACAGCGGGACGGCGAGCGACATGAGCAAATAAATACGGCTTCGCGAAACGGGCGCGAATTTGGCTTTCCCCAAATAATAGCCCATGGCGATGCCGAACAGCGCGTGTCCGGAAACGGGGAGCAGGGCGCGCATGACGATCGAACCGAACGTGACCGGCTGGAAAATGACGAACAGCACATTTTCGAGCGTGGCGAACCCGAGCGATATGGAGGCGGCATAGACGATGCCGTCGTACGGTTCGTCAAATTCGGTATGATTGTAAATAATGTGATACAGGACGAACCACTTGAACAATTCCTCGACTCCGGCCGAAACGGCGAAGGAGAAGAAGAGCGGGTTGTCCCCGAGCCACAGCAGCAAGCCCCGCTGTATGACCATAATCGGCAGCACCAGCAGCATGCCGACCAGAAACATGCGCGCGACCATATGAATCGGCTCGGCATCGTACCGGTCTTTCAAATAAAGGTAAGTGAGCAGAGAAAGACCCGGCGCGATCGCCGCTGCCAGTACAGAAAACAATAGCATTATGGTCTATCTCCCCTCCTTGATCGCCTTACGCTAGACCCAGCCGCGGAAACGGACGGCCTCGGCCATCTTCCGTACGCCTACCATATAGGCAGCAAGACGCATATCGACGCCCCGCGTCTGATGAACTTCGTATACTTGCTGAAAGCCGCGAAGCAGCATCTTCTTCAGCTTGGTATCGACTTCTTCTTCCGACCAGTAATACCCCTGGTTGTTCTGAACCCATTCAAAATAAGAGACGATAACGCCGCCCGCGCTCGCGAGCACGTCCGGTACGAGCAGAATGCCCCGGTCGGTCAAAATGCGGGTCGCCTCAAGCGTCGTCGGGCCGTTGGCCGCCTCGACGACGATTTTCGCTTTCAGCTTCGGGGCGTTGACGCTCGTAATCTGGTTTCGATCGCAGCCGGTACGAGAACGTCGCATTCCAGCTCCAGCAACTCTTCATTCGTTATCGTATTTTCGAACAGATTCGTTACGGAGCCGAATGAATCGCGGCGGTCCAGCAAATAGTCGATATCCAGACCTTCTTTATTATACAATGCGCCGTTCACGTCGGAAATGCCGATCACCTTCGCCCCGGCGTCGTTCATAAATTTGGCAAGGTAGCTGCCCGCATTGCCGAATCCCTGGATCACGACGCGAGCCTCTTGCAGCGGAATGCCCTTCGTACGCAAAGCTTCTTCGATCATGACGGCGACGCCCCGCGCGGTAGCCGTTTCCCTTCCGTGGGAGCCGCCAAGCACGATCGGCTTCCCCGTAATAAACCCGGGCGAATCGAATTCCCGGATTCGGCTGTACTCGTCCAGCATCCAGGCCATAATCTGGGAATTGGTCATCACGTCGGGAGCCGGAATGTCCTTCGTCGGGCCGACGATCTGGCTGATGGCGCGCACGTAGCCGCGGCTCAGCCGTTCGAGCTCGCGGAACGACATTTTGCGCGGATCGCATATGACCCCGCCTTTGCCTCCGCCATATGGCAGATCGGCGATGCCGCATTTCAGGCTCATCCAGATCGAGAGAGCCTTGACTTCGTCCTCGTTGACATCCGGATGGAAGCGGACGCCGCCTTTGGTCGGGCCGACCGCATCGTTATGCTGCGCCCGGTAGCCGGTAAACACTTTCGTCGTGCCGTCGTCCATGCGGACGGGAATCCGGACTGTCAGCATCCGGATCGGCTCCTGCAGCAGCGCGATCATCTCATCCCCGTAGCCGAGCTTGCGCAGCGCCTGTTCGATGACGATCTGGGTCGAGCGAAGAACATTGTTCGCATCAGGTTGTCCGTTCATTGCGAAGACCACCGCCTTGTTAATGGTAATATGATCGAATAAGAATCATCATATGCGCGAATAGGCATAGCGGCACTCGAAATAAAAGCATCGTGCAGGCGGGAGGCGCCTGCAGATGCTCACGAATCGGCACGCAATTAAGAAGCGAAATATTCGCAAATATGTTCGACCGCGCCGGAAGGAATGATGACTTTTCCGTATTCTTCCAGCATAGCGGACGTAATCGATGTCGCTTCCCCGTACTCCGCAAGCAGCGCGATAACTGCCGGGAACCGGTCGGATTCGGTGAGCGAAGGCTCGATCGACAGCACCCACGCTCCCTTGTACGCATATAGCCGTCCGTCTTCGGTCAGTTTTGCCCGCTTCAGCTCGCGGCAAACCGAGATGACGTCCTCGAAATCCCGGAACGCGTAAGTGGCGACGTCACTCTGCTCGAGCGTCACTTCCATTTCATATACGTCATCTTCCGTATCTTCGTCGTCGGCAGAGCGCGCCCCGTTCATTTTGCCGCGGGTAACGATCACGACCATGCCTTGAGCGGGAAGGGCGTAAACTTCGACCGCCAGCGGACCGCTGGCTTCGAATCCGAGTTCACTGTATGCCTGGTCCATCATCTCGCTGAACAAATCGTGGACCTTCGGAATTTCTCGCCACAAATCTTCCTTCTGGATCCCTCGTTCCAGCAGGTCGTCGAACGTCAGGAATATCCGGATTTGGTCTTGACTTAGCCGTTCGATTTTCATGACAGGATCCCCTCCTCTGCCGCATCAGTTATAACAGCGTATGATAGAGTAAATAATGTGTGATCAATTCGTGCTATAATCCTATGTTACCATGTATGTCCCGCAAATGCACGACCTGCGGGCAAAATCATAGGACAAAAAAGAAGCGCCGTTCCGTAAGCCGGGACGCTCCCGGCGGATGAACGGCGAACCTGTCTTCAACTGATTTCCGAAATGAAAATAAATTCAGTGCGGAGGCGCTTCTTGCCGCGTTTCCCCGTGTACCGCCGCATCCGCCACGATCTTCTCCGCTTCCGCCATCGCGTCCCGATCCCGTTCGAGCAGCGAGCTGATTTGCCGCCAAGCGCCTGCGCCATTGTCTGCGGATACGGCGGCAGAACCTTTTGCGGCCGATGCGTTCCCTTTCTTCTCCGACAACCTCCGGGAAAGCAAGGCCCCTTCTCCGATAACCGCTCCGGCTACGCTTGCCGCGCGCAGCGCCCGCCTGAGTAATCCCGGCTGCCTGCGGGACATGTACCCGGCTGCGAAAGCGCCCGCCAATGCGCCGAGCGCGAAAGTTCTCCATTTCATGCGAATCCCTCCTCGTATAGCATTTCCCTGTTATTGTGACCGTCCGGCTCACCGGTCATTCCGCCGGCAAGCAACAAAAACAGGAAACGGCCCGCTGGGACAAACCGGAACTCATAGTTGCGCCAGACGATGCGAACACTAGGAACGGCATACAGGAAAAGTTTGCAAGGAAAGAGAGGGATATTCCTTGATACGGAAGAGCGCCATCGCCCTGTTGGCGGCAGCCGTGGCGTTCGCGGCGGTTACCGTAAACTTCCGTCATCCGTGCGCGATGGCCGCAAGCGGACAGCCCGCTTCGGCGATCGACAGCAAGCGCCCGGTACCGCAATACCGGCTGACGGGTTCGTACCGGCTGAAGCCGATCGGCAATTCCGCGGACGGCAAAGCCGTCCTGCTGACCTTCGATGACGGGCCGAAAGACGAGAGCATGATTCGCGAGCTGCTGCGCATTCTGGACAAGCACGGCGCCAAAGCGATATTTTTCGTCAACGGTTACCGCGCCAAGCGGCATCCGGAATTGATCGGACTCCTTCATGCGCGCGGGCAAACGATCGGCAATCATGCCTGGGACCATCTCGATCTAAGCAAAGCAAGCGAGGCGGAGGCGGACAGGCAGATCGCCGAAGTGCAGCGGCTCATCGGGGAATTGGCCGGCAAAGCGCCGAGATTTTTCCGGCCGCCGTTCGGCGCCGGAGGAGAACGGATCAAGCGGCTGGCGAAACGGCGCGGATTGCTCTATATGACGTGGTCGATCGGTTCGCTCGATTGGGAGAAGCGAAACCGGAACAAGCCCGAACGCGTCGTGCGAAACGTCATGGACCAGCTGCATCCGGGTGCGAACATTTTGATGCATGAACTTCCCTGGACGGTTGAGGCGCTCGATACGCTGCTCACGAGGCTGGAAGAGGCAGGCTACGGCTTCATCGATCCGTCCGGGATTGATACCGGAGCGACGGATGCGGCCGAACGCAGCACGAACAGATGAGTTTGCGCCGGAGCGAGCAGCCGCAGCGGCATTTTGGAGGTGCCGAAGCCGCAGCTGACAAACAGCAGCGGACGTATGCCATCCGCCCGGCAAGCCGGGAGGCTGAACCATCCGCGGCGGAATTGCACGACGCTGGCCGAACGGAGCAGCGGCCCGAGCAGCGGCAGCACGATTTGTCCGCCATGCGTATGGCCGGATAAAATGAGATCGATTCGCCCGCCGTCAAGGCGCGTCGCAATGGAAGGATCGTGAGCGACGAGCAGCGTGAACGGCTCTGCGCGGTTATCCGCCGTTCCTGCCGCCGACGGAGCGAGCGCCTCGTGCAGCCGGTCCCTCCGGGTCCGGGGATCGTCGACCCCGGCCAGCCGGACGGCGCTGCCGTCGGGCTGCTCCAGCACGACATGCTCGTTGACAAGCATCCGCACCCCTTCTTCCCGCAGCATCACTTCCAGCTCCCGCGCATCGTCGTCGTAATCATGATTGCCGTACACGGCATATACCGGCGCGATGCGAAACAGCGTCCGGATATTGTCACGGGTTCGCAACAGCGGCACCCGTTTTTCCCTAAGGTCTCCGCCGACGAGCACCAGATCGGCCCCGCCCGCTTGCCGGCACGCTTCGACCAGCCGACTCGGCACGACACGGCGATGGATGTCGGAGATAAAGAACAGGCGAAGACCGTCGAACGACCGGGGCAGCCGTTCCAGCGCCAGTTCTTCCCGTTCCACCGTTACGCGCTTCGCTTCCGCATGCATCCACGCTCCGGCTCCGAGCGCGCCGAGCGCCGCCAACAGTCCCAATGCGGTCATCATCCCCTGTTACCGCCCTTCCGTACGGGCCGGCAGCGGCTCGGAGTCCGCCAAGCTGCCTCCCCACCAGATCAATCCGGCTACTAGAATCAAGAACAACACGAACAATGTATTATAAAACCATTTCGCCATTTGCTGCTTGTTGGAAGGATGCTTCGTCCGGCGCGGCGGAAGTCCCCCTTCGTGCCATGCGCCATCCGAAGGCATTCGTTCCGTCCCGCGCCTTTTGCGGGTTCCGAACTTTTCTACCCTGCTCATGATTCCCTCCGGTAGCGAATGATGAGTCCCATTACGGCATCGATCAGAAAATGCGCCATAATAGGCGCCCAGAGCGTTCCGGTCCGGATATAAATCCAGCCGAGACCGTAGCTGATCGAGAACACGAGTCCCGTCGGGATCCAGTGGCGCAAATAGCGGACATGAATGGCCGCAAAGATGATACTCGTCCAGTAAGGTCCGAACGAATGCTGGATCGCGCCCCTGAACAGCATTTCCTCGCAGACAGCCACGATGAACGACATCAGGAAAATGTGCCAGAGCGGCCGATTCCGGAACAACCGCTCGTTGACCCCGCCATCGTCCGACGCCTCGTCAGGCACCCACCGCGATATGAGCAAATCCGCCGCGATCACGGCGGCCGCAAAGCCGGCGCCCCACAACAACACGATCGGATCATCAAAAAATTGCAACAGGTTCAGAGGATTCCGGCCCTGAAAAAAGATCCATATTAAGCCGATAATAAGAGTAATGGCCTGTGTGGCATATAAGTTGATGAGCAGCAGACGGTCGTCAAGATCGTCGACAGACACTTTGCGAATCCGAATGTTGCGGATGTCGAATTTTTCATAGCTTCCCGCCTGTTCGAAGTATTCCAACATGATAAATCCGATAAATCATAAATAAAGGAGAACGGTATGAACAAACGACAGAAACGCTCCGAATTGGTCTACGCCCTTGGTTTCTTGCTGATGCTGATCGCTTTGGTCGGCGCATTTCTGTACGGCGTCAAGGTCGGCGCGGATAAAACGGAAGAGCGGCTAAAGCCCGCGCCCGCCAATGCCGCCGTCCGTTCCGTACCGGCGTCCGATAACGGCAGCTAAACCGTCCTCTTTCTATCATACTTTATTTTTGCCTTGAGGTGAATTTCCGACCTGTAGCGGCGGCTTTCGTCAATCGTACGCGAATCCTCTTAACGCGGCGACGGCCGCCATTCCGCCGCTGACGTTGCGCAGGTCGCGGAAGCCTTGCTGCGCCAAATAACGGCACGCGGCGACGCTGCGGATGCCGTGCGCGCAGATGATATACAGCGGCTTGTCTTCCGGCAGCTCGCCAAGCCGGGCCGGCAGTTCGGCGAGCGGGATCAGTACGGACGGCTCGAGATGATAGTATTCGTATTCGAACGGCTCCCTCACATCGATAATCTGGTCGGAACCGACCGTTCCGTTATCCAGCTCGGCAAGGAACGTCCCGGGCTCCACATTGCACCAGCCTGTCATGGCGCTTCTCTCCTTTCCGCATGGCTAGAATATAACGAAAAAATAGACATTGATCAAGTTTGAGCATTGCATTTGGCCGATATCTTGCTTACAATAATAAACGTTAACGGGGTGTACGGCCCTATGATCGACAGAGTCAAGGGATATCGAATAGCAGGCGCGCCTTGCGGGGCGCGCATATTCGTTTACCGTATATTTTGAATGGGAGGCACACTAGGAAATGTACAAAGTTTTGGTTTCGGACCCGATCAGCGATCACGGTATCCAGCAGCTTGCCGATTCGCCCGACGTCACCGTGGACAAGAAGACGGGATTGAGCGAAGACGAGCTGGTCGCGATTATCGGCGAATATGACGCGCTGCTCGTACGCAGCCAGACTCGCGTTACGGCGCGCGTCATGGAAGCCGGCAAACGGCTCAAAGTCGTCGGCCGGGCCGGTGTCGGCGTGGACAATATCGATTTGAACGCCGCCACCGAGCGCGGCATTATCGTCATTAACGCGCCGGACGGCAATACGATTACGACATGCGAGCACACCTTCGCGATGATGATGGCGCTCGCCCGGCATATTCCGCAAGCCTATATGAAAACGGTCAGCGGCGAATGGGACCGCAAATCGTTTCTCGGCGTCGAGCTTCGCAACAAAGTGCTGGGCGTGCTCGGCATGGGCCGCATCGGCAGCGAGGTGGCCAAGCGGGCGAAAGCTTTCGGCATGGATATTCTTGCCTACGATCCCTTCCTGACCGAGGAGCGCGCCGACAAACTGGGCGTTAAGCCGTCCAGCGTCGAAGATATCGTCCGGAACGCCGATTTTATAACCGTGCATACGCCGCTTACGCCGGAGACGCGCCACATGATTTCGCGCCCGCAATTTGAAATCATGAAAAAGGAATGCGCATCATCAACTGCGCGCGCGGCGGCATCATCGACGAGCAGGCGCTCGTGGAAGCGATCGACCAGGGCATCGTGGCCGGCGCCGCCTTCGACGTATTCGAATCGGAGCCGCCCGCTCCGGACCATCCGTTTTTGAAGCATCCGAAAATTATCGTTACGCCCCATCTCGGCGCCTCGACGATAGAAGCGCAAGAGAACGTGGCGATCGACGTATCGGAGCAGGTGCTTCATATTTTGCGGAACGAGCCGTTCAACAATGCCGTCAACATGCCGCCGATTCCGGCGAACGTGCTGAATATTTTGCAGCCTTACTTCAGCGTCGGCGAGAAGCTCGGCAGCTTTATCGCCCAGTTGACCGAAGGACCCGTCCAGGAAATCGTCATCGGATATTCCGGCGATCTGGCCGAAGTGGACACGCAGCCGCTAACCCGCTACATCGTGCGCGGCGTGCTGTCGCATCATCTCGGATCGGAGCAGGTCAACATCGTCAATTCGATGCATCTGGCCAAAGAGCGCGGCGTCAAAATCGTTACGCAAAAATCCCATACGGCGAAAGACTTCACCAATCTCGTCACCGTTACGCTGCGGACGAAAAACGAAGAGCGGCTCGTCGCCGGAACGACGCTGACCGGGTACGGCCCCCGCATCGTGCAGATCGACAAATTTACGGTCGATGTCGCGCCGGAAGGCCATCTTATTCTCGTCTCCCATAACGACAAGCCGGGCATTATCGGCCGCGTCGGCACCATTCTCGGCAACAACGACGTCAACATCGCCACGATGCAGGTCGGCCGCAAGCTTGTCGGCGGCGCCGCCATTATGGTGTTGACCGTGGACAAAGCGGTGCCCAAAGACGTGCTGGCGCAAATATCCGAGCTGCCGGAGCTTAACAATGCGAAAGAAATTATGTTGCCTTGAGCCTGCTGTCGATATTTGCAGCAAAACGGCCTGTCCGGAAGGACAGGCCGTTTTTGTTTCACGATGAACAAGAATAGTCTTCCGTTTTCTACAAATAAGCGCTCATTCCGCCGCATTTCCGGATAACCCGCGGTGAAGTTCGACAGGAAGAAGGATCGTAAACGTCGTTCCTTGTCCGACGACGCTTTCCGCCTCGATGCGGCCTTTATGCGCTTCGATAATGCTGCTGACGATGGCAAGGCCGAGTCCCGTTCCTACGGAGCCCGCCCGCTTGCGGGCTTTGTCCGCCTTGTAGAACCGTTCGAAAATATAAGGCAGGTCCTCCGCGGGAATGCCTTGCCCCTGGTCTTTTACCTGAATTTGCACGCAAGGCGCGCCGTCGACGGTTTTGCGGCTGCCGCTAATCGCAATTTCGCCCCGGGGCGTGTGGCGCAGCGCGTTGTCGAGCAGATTGGTCAGCACCTGCTCCAGCCGGTCCTCGTCGGCCGCTTTCAGCTCGAGCGGTTCGTCGGGCAGCCGGCTGACAAGACGGATGTCCTGCTCCTTGGCGATCACCTGGAATTTGCGCAGCACCCGCTTGATAATGGTTCCGGTTTCAACCGGCCGCAGGTTCAGCTCCAGACGCCCTTCTTCCATCTTCGCCAAATCGAGCAAATCTTTGACGAGACGCCCCATGCGCAGCGATTCGTCGTGGATGACCTGAACGAGCTCCTTCCGCTCCTCAGGCGACGACACGATATCGTCCAGGAGCGCTTCGCTGTAGCCCTGCAGCATGGAGAGCGGCGTTCTCAGCTCATGCGATACGTTGGCGACAAAATCGCGGCGCAGCTTCTCCGACTTGTGCTCTTTCGTTACGTTGCGCATGACCGCCACCGCTCCCCGCACCGTATGATCCGATGTTAACGGGGCCATGACGACCGACCAGACCGAGTTGCGGATGTGAAGCTTGTCGTTCATATCCCGCCCTTCGCGCACGACCTTGCGAAACAGCTCCTGAAGCGGAACCGGCACCTCGCCCGGAGGGACGTTCTCCCCCATTTCTTCGGACCATACCGTTCCGTTCCATTCGTGAATGACCTGCTGGCCAGGCGGATTGGCAAGCATAACCCGGCCGTCGGCATCGAACGTGACGACGGCATCCGCCATACTGCGCAGCACGCTGGCCAGATGGTCCCGTTCATGGTGCAAATCCTGAATCAGCTTCTCCAGCTCGCGGGCCATATGGTTGAGCGTATGCGCGAGCTGCCCGATTTCGTCGGTAGAGCGGCTGTGCACCCGCGTGCGGTAATCCCCGCGCGCGATCTGTTCCGCCGCCTTGATCATCTGAAGCAGCGGCTGCGTAATTTTGGTCGACAGGAAAAACGCGAAAAACGTGGACAGCAAAAAACCGATAATCGCCGTAATGACGAACAATACTTTTATGTCATGCGAATTGGATTGGGTAAACGCGATATCGACATACTGCAGCAGAAACATGCCGAGAATGACCAGCACGACCGCCACGAGCAGTATGATCGTCATCCACAGCTTGCCGACGACGCTTCTCCACAGCTTCATCGGTTACTTCGGCACCTCGAGCTTGTACCCGACGCCCCATACGGTCGTAATCATCGCGGCCGCTTCCGGCGAAACTTTGTTCAGCTTCTCGCGGAGTCGCTTGACATGCGTGTCGACGGTCCGCAAGTCGCCGAAAAACTCATAGTTCCACACGTCCCTGAGCAGTTCTTCGCGCGAAAACACCTTGTCCGGCGATATGGCCAAATAATGAAGCAGCTCGTACTCCTTGGGCGTCAGACTGACCTCGTGGCCGCCGGCCGTCACCCGGTGGGCGTCATGCTCGATGACAAGGTGAGGAAACACGATATTGTTGCTCGTACCCGCGTCCTTCGTCAGGAAAGCGGTCGCGGAGGAGCGGCGCAGCACCGCCTTTACGCGGTAAATGACTTCGCGCGGGCTGAACGGCTTGACGACATAATCGTCCGCCCCCACCTCGAAGCCTTGAACCCGGTTCATCTCTTCGCCTTTGGCGGTCAGCATGATGACCGGCGTCGCCTTTACCTGCCGGAGTCTGGAGCATACTTCGATGCCGTCGATTCCGGGCAGCATGACGTCGAGCAGGATGAGATCGTAATCGCTGGCCGTCGCCATGCGAAGCGCCGTCTCCCCGTCTTCCGCCTCCTCGATACGGTACCCTTCTTTCTCCAGATACATCTTCAGCAAACGGCGAATCCTTTCCTCATCGTCAACGACGAGAATGAGCTGATTCTGTTCTGCCATGGACATCGTACATACTCCTCCCTGTCATCGTCTTCGTTTGCGGCCGGCACGCTAAACACCCGCATAGGAATGGAGTCCGGCAATAATCAGATTGACGCCGATCAGCGTAAACATCACGATCAGAAAACCGATAACCGAAAGCCACGACGATCGCAAGCCGTGCCATCCCCGGGAAAGGCGCAAATGGAGATACGCGCTGTAAAACAGCCAGGTGATAAGCGCCCACACTTCTTTCGGATCCCAGCCCCAGAACCGGGACCACGCGATATTCGCCCAGATCATGGCGAAGATGAGAGCCCCGAGCGTAAAGACGGGAAACCCGATCGCGATCGCGCGATAGCTGATTTCGTCCAGATCGTCGGGATCGATCCCTTCCATCAGCGGATGAATGGCCGCTCCGAGCGGCTTTCGGAACAGAAGACGGAGCAGTCCGTACAGCAGCGTGCCGTTGATGACCGACCAGATCACCGTGTTCAGCTTGCGTCCGGCATTCACGCCGTTCATCCAGTACGGCGCTTCGCCGATCGGTTCCTCGATGCCGAGGAACGGCTGCACGAGCACCGCTTCACTGTTGTAGGGTTTCACAATCGGCGGCAGCGAATACTCGACCGTTTCCGTAATCGTCTGCTCCGCGCCCCGTTCGTCGACAGTCGGGATCTGCTGGGTAAAGGAGGCATGGTATCCCATTCCGCGAAACGCAAAAACCGTAACGATAAAGGCGATCACGACCACGAGCACATACAGCGTAAACTCAATCCACCACTGCGCCCGCCGGGCGTTTTCGTTTCGCTGTCGAAGTCGGTGACCCTAAGCAGATACATGAGACCGGCCGCGAAGCCTACCGCGAAAAACGCTTCGCCGAGGGCGGCGGTCGTAACGTGAATCTTCAGCCATATCGAATTGAGCGCCGGGATGAGCGGCTGCACCTCTTGCGGGAATACCGACGCATAGGCAACGATAATGATCGTCAGCGGCAGCGTAAACATGCCGAGCAGCGGATTGCGGTAAATCGCGTAAATGACGGTAAAGGCCAGCATAATCGCCATGCCGAGAAACGTCATAAATTCATACATGTTGCTCGTCGGAATTTGTCCGGAGCCGTACCATCTGCTGAAGAAAAACAGAAGGTGGGCGGCAAGCCCCAGCGTCGACACCGTAAAGGCGATCCGGCCCCATCGTTTCAGATGGCGCTCCGGATCGCGGTTGCTCCATTTCTTCCCTGCGATGGCCACGACATAAAACAAGAACGCGAAACAATATAGAAAGAAGGCGACGATAAAAGCATCGCTGCTGAATTCCACCCAATTCATGCTTTGTTCCCCCCGTTATCGAGCGACTTCGGCTCTACCTGTATGCCCATTTTCCCGAGCGCCCAAGCGACGTCCGCGCGCATACCGTACCAGTTTTTGTTCGTATGGGCGCCGAGCGACAGCCTGCCGTCGTCGATGCGCAGCCATATTCTCCGATGATGCCAGTAGGAACCCATCAACAAACCGATCATCGAGATGGCGGCGCCTACCCAGACATAGGGCATCGCCTTGTCCACCCGGACATTCAGTTGCGTCGTATACTGGGAAAACGTAACATCTTCCATGCTCCGGACTTTAATTTCAAAACGTTCGGCCATTTCCCGGTTGATCTTGTCCTGGCCGAACGCAACCTTGTCCTTCTGCAGGGGGAAATACATATACGGTTCTCCGCCTTCCGGCAGTCCGGGACCTTTGATCATAAAGATGAAAGCCGGAGCGTTCGGTTCCCTCGACAGCGTCGTCGGTTCGCCGTTTTTGTCCAATGCGAATTCCATATATTTGGCTTTCAGTTCCAGCGTATACGGCCCGAGCTCGTATTTCAACTCCGGATCGGTCATCGGCAGGTCGAATGGTCCGTACGTTTCGCCGGACCGCTTGTCCACCAGCACCGGCCGGACGGCTTGCAGCCTCGGCCTGTCGTCGTAATTGAACTGGTACAGCTTCAGACCTTCGTATTCAAGCGGGTCGTTCACGATAATATCGTGGCGCTTCACTTCCTTCAGAACCGGCTCCCGCGTCGGATCGCCGCATCCTTCCGTGCAAACATAGAGCACGGCTTTCGTTTCGTACAGCTTGGCCCGCAGCGAGCCTTTCAGCTTTTCCGGAAGTTCCTCGTCACGATAATATTCGACGGTAAACTTCTCGTTTTTCACATAATAATTCGTGCCTTCGATTTGAACCGTTTGCCCTTCCGGTATCGTCACGTACGTATCCATCTGCCAGCCGGGAATGCTTCGGGCCAGCACCGCTAGCAAAAATACGATGAGACCGATATGGTTGACGTACGGCCCCCAACGGCTGAAACGGTTTTTCTCGGCAAGCAGCGCCGTCCCGTCCGTTACGACCCGGTAGCGCTTGCGTTTCAGGTGAGCGCCGAAATCGGCAACCCATTTTCCGGATCGCCGTCAATCGTCGTGTCGAACGCCGTCTTTTGCCGGCGTATAAATTGCAGATGCTTCCGGACCTGCTGCTTGCTGAGCGCCCTGTAAAGCGGCAGCACGCGGTCGAGACTGCAAATGACGAGCGATGTGCCGATCGCCACGAGCAGACCGATAAACCACCAGGACTCGTAAGTACGGGAAAGGCCGAGCATATAATAGATTTTGCCCGGCAATCCGTAGGTTTGCTCGTAATAGACGGACGGATCGATGTTGATGAACGAGTTTTCCTGCGGATAGATCGTGCCGAGCATCGCGCCGACAAGCGTAAGGACAATCATCCAGACGGCAACCTTGACCGAGGAAAAAAGTTCCAAATGCGGTCGATAAAGTTCGGATTCGCCTTCTGCGACCGGCGGGCCATGCCGTCGTACCTCATCTCGAGCGGCGCGTCGCTCCCGGCCGCCTCCTCCGCAAGCGGCTTTCCGCACGATTCGCACAGTACGGTGGCCGCCGGGTTTTGATGACCGCACTCACATTTGGTATTTTGAAACAAAACAGATATCCTCCTTCGTTCAGGACGCAAGCAGCCGCTCGATCCGCTCATTGATGTCCTTTTCCGTCATCCCCCCGACAAAAATCTCCATAATTCTGCCGTCAGGTTTGACGAAAAACGTCGTCGGATACTGCCGGAGCCCGTATCTTCGTTCGACCATTCGATTGCTGTCGCGAAGAACCGGGAAGTCGAGCTTGAATCGGCTGACAAAGTTACGAACCGTCAAATCGTCCTCGCTCAAATTGATCGCCACGATCTCGAGCGAATCTTTCCATTTTCGTACTGGCGTTGAAATTCCGGCATTTCATTCACGCAAGGCGGACAGAAGGTGCCCCAAAAATTAATGACCAGCGCTTTGCCGTCCTTCTGAAAGTCCTGAAGCTCCTTCGCTTCGCCGTTTAAATCGAGAAGTTTGAAATCGGGCGGCCTTTCCCCCGCTTTCAATATTTTATCGTCCGAAGCAAACAACGCCTCGCCGATCGCATAGCCTCCGAGCAGCAAGACGCCGAGCAAAATTACGATTTGAACCGGTCTGCGGGCTTTCCCCACTTCACCTTCACCACCTTCGAAACACGCGGTCGCACGGAATGCAATACTACTATTATAACGAAATTCGGGCGGCGTGGCCGGATGCCGCAGCCGCCTATTTATGAACTTTATGTGTCTGAGCGGCCAAATTCCGCAAGTCCTGAACTTCCTGCTGCGTCAAATGGCGGTATTTGCCTCTCGGCAGCGACTGCAGCGTCAAGTCTCCGAACTTGATCCGCTTCAGCTTCCGGACCGGATGACGGATCGCCTCGAACATCCGCCTGACTTGCCGGTTCCGCCCTTCGGTAATCGTAATCGTAATGGTCGCCTCATTTTTCTCCGTATCGACGTCGTAATATTCCACTTCGGCCGGCGCCGTCACGCCGTCTTCGAGCTCGATGCCCTTCTGCAGCTTTTCGAGCGATGTGCCGTGGGGAATCCCTTTGACGGTCGCCAGATACGTGCGCGGTACATGATGGCGCGGATGGGTCAGCAGGTTCGCTAATTCGCCGTCATTCGTCAGCAGCAGCAGCCCTTCCGTATCGTAATCGAGCCGCCCCACCGGATAGACCCGCTCCTGGATTCCGTGCAAAAAGTCCGTGACGACCTTGCGGCCTTGCGGATCGTTGGCGCTCGTAATGACGCCTTTCGGCTTGTTCAGCATCAGATACAGTTTCTTTTCCGCGCGAATCGGCTTTCCGTTCACCGTAATGACGTCCGTCGCCGGGTCGGCTTTCGCGCCGAGCTCCGTCACCTTTTCGCCGTTTACTTCCACCTGGCCGGCCACAATCAATTCCTCGCATTTGCGCCGGGAGGCCACACCGGCCTGGGCCAATATTTTCTGAAGTCGTTCCAATCGTTTCACCTCATCCTCCATCATACCGATTCGCAAGCGAAAGCACAAGCTTGCCGCTCTCCGGCCGCTCCCGCAGCACAAAAAGGGCTGCCTCTTTCAGCGGAACGCTGAGAGGGCAACCCTTAGTGCCGTCCGTCGGACGGACGATCGGCCCTAACCGAATACGAGCAGACAGATGAAAACGGCGGCCAGAAAGCCGACTGCGTCGGAAAACAGCCCGACCTTCAACGCGTACCGGGTGCGCCGGATGCCGATTGCCCCGAAGTATACGGTCAATACATAGAGCGTCGTATCCGTGCTGCCCTGAATCGTGGAAGCGATTCTTCCGATCATGGAATCGGCGCCGTAGGTTTGAATCAGGTCGGTCGTGAAGGCAAGCGAGCCGGCGCCGGTCAGCGGCCGCAGCAGGCCGAGCGGCAGCACCTCGCCGGGAATCCCGATCCAGCCAAGCAGCGGCCGCAGCGCATCGACGATCGCGTCCATCGCGCCGGAAGCGCGAAACATGCTGATGGCCACCATCATGCCGACCAGATGGGGGATGATGCCGATAGCGGTTCCGAAGCCGTCCTTTGCTCCCTCGGTAAACGTTTCATATACCGGAACTTTCCGAAAAGCTCCATAAAGCGGAATAAAAACGATGATGGCGGGAATTAACCAAACGGACAGCAGCGATACAGCCTCATACATATCCGGCTCTCCTTTCGCACAATCCTTCCCGCTTTCGCATGCGATCCGAGCCGCCGGAAGCGAAAGCCCAGGTCCGGGCCGCTAGCCGGCGCGGCTGCCGGCGTCAGGCGGCGGAGCGGCCCGGTTCGCGCCGGCGTTCCGCTGCGGGGGGCCGGCCGACCGCCTTCGATACCAGCGGTCCGCCGCGATTGCGGCCGCCGTGGCGACGATCGTGGCCGCCAGCGTTGTGCCGACGATATCCGCCGCATTGGCCGATCCGTAATTCATCCGGATGGCGATGAGCGTCGTCGGCACCAGCGTAATGCTGGACGTATTGAGCGCGAGCAGCGTGCACATGGCCGGCGTGGCCGTTTCCTTGTCGGGATTCAGCTTTTGCAATTCCTGCATCGCCTTGATGCCCATCGGCGTCGCGGCATTGCCGAGTCCGAAAATGTTGGCGCTCATATTGCTCATAATGTAGCCGATTGCGGGATGGTCTTTCGGCACATCGGGAAAGAGCAGCCTGACCGCCGGGCCGAGCAGCTTCGCCAGCTTGCGGAGCAAGCCGGCATCCTCGGCGATGCGCATCAGGCCGAGCCAGAACACCAAAACGCTGATCAGCCCGAAGCTGACCGTCACGCCGGTCTTCGCTCCGTCGAAAGCCGCGGCGGTCACCGCTTCCATCCGGCCGTTCGCGGCGGCGACGACGAAGCTCGCGACGATCAAGAACAGCCAAATCCAGTTGACCATGATGACAATCCGCTCCTTTCGGCCGCTAATGTCGGAACAGTTGAACGGCGACCGCCTTTACCGCATCGCTCCAAGCCGGCGCTTCTCCCGCACCTGCTGCGGCGGTCGCTTGGTCCGTTCGCCCCGACCGAAGGCGCACGCTGCCCGGATCGTATACCGGCACCGAACCGATGCGGACATCGCCCAAATACCATTCCAGCGTTCCCCGTTCGCCCAAGGCGAACCTTACGCCGTTCGGATCGGCCAGCGTCAGCTTGCTGCGCAACAGCTCCCGTTCCCCTTCCGCAAGCGGATAGCGGAACGTCCGCCCCGGAACGACGGCAAATCCGGCAATCCGCTCTCCCTGTTTGACCACCGTTTGCAGCGGATAATGGGCGAAGCCCCAGTCGAGCAGCTTCCGGTGATCCTCCCAGTCGTTCCCGTCATTGAGTGTGACGGCCGCCAGCCTTTGACCGTTGCGCGTGGCCGAACTGACGAGACAGCGAAGCGCTTTTTTCGTATATCCCGTTTTCACCCCGTCTGCTCCTTCGTACATCGCCAGCATTTTGTTTTTGTTCGTCCAGACATAGTCCCAAGGATCGTACGGGTTCGGCGCCGTCTTGCGCTTCGTGCCGACAATTTCCGAGAAGACCGGGTTTTTGAGCGCATACGCGGTCAGCCTGGCCAGATCGTTGGCCGACGAATAATGGCCTTCCTCATCAAGGCCGTGCGGGTTCCGGAACCGGCTGTTCGCCAGTCCTAGACGTTCGGCCGTCTCGTTCATGAGATAGACGAAGCCTTCCTCGGACCCGCCCACATGCTCGGCGATTGCGGTCGCGGCATCGTTGCCCGATCTGAGCATCAATCCGTAGAGCAGATGATGGAGCGTCATTTTTTCGCCGACTTTCAAGTAGATGGACGATCCCTCTTTGCCGGCCGCCCGCCGGCTTACCGTCGCCACGCTGTCAAGCTTGCCGTGTTCGATCGCGACGATCGCCGTCATAATTTTCGTCAGGCTGGCGATGCGCATCGGCTCGTCCCCGTGCTGGCTGTACAGGATACGGCCGGATTCCACGTCGATCAGCGCCGCCGCCTTCGCATGCGTATCGATCGGTTCCGGAGCGGACGCAGCGGGAAACGGCGTTCCGGCCGCCAAAGCGGCGGCCGCCGCGATGGCCGCGATGCTGCGCATCCAATTGCGTTTGATCATCCGTATTTCCCTCCATCAAGATTCAAGCGGCATCGGGCGGACAACCCTGCCAAGCAGACTTGTACCAATATATGCCCTGGCCTGTACCGTTATGATTACGCAAAACGGCCAACCAATAGCTGGTTGACCTTGCGCCAATCGCCCTTGCCGCAGTCGCCCGCCGTTAATCGACGATCGTCGCGCTTTCCAGAACGTCGGTTTCCGTTTCGCGATTGCGAATCATCCGCTGAATTTTCTCGAACACTTGCGGCGCCGCGTCGATGACGCGTTCCATCAGATGGGTTTGATTGTCGAGCGGCACCACGCGCACCCCGGTCCCGTTCGCTCCGACGACGAGGAATGCGATCGGCGTAATCGAAACGCCGCCGCCGCTGCCGCCGCCGAACGGAAGCGCCACGCTCGCATTGTGGTGACCGGTCCCGTTCGAAACGCCGGCAGATGCCGTTCCGTCGTTTCGGTCGTCGAAGCGAATGTCGCTGCCGCCTGCGACGAAACCGAAGCCTACTTTGGAAATGGGCATAATAACACTGCCGTCTGGCGTCTGGACGGGGTCGCCGACAATCGTATTGACATCCACCATCTCTTTAATATTCTCCATAGCGGTTTGCATCAGGCCTTGGATCGGATGTTCTGCCATACGATAACGCCTCCCTTCACATTTTTCAAACGAAACACCAGCTGAAGACCGGCAAGAATAGCATATCCGAAGCTGATTTTGGCTATACAGGACCATTGCGTGGAAAAATGAGCCCGGCTGTAATCCGGCTGCACTTCCATGCTGGGCTTCGTTTGCAGACGGACGATGTGCGACAGAAAGCCGATAACGCTGGATTGGATCGTCCAGATCGAGCCGGTTGCCAGCGCCGTCCACATGGCGTCGCCCGTGCCTACCGCCGTATGCCATTTCCATTCCACAAGACGAACTTTGGAGAGCAGCCGCAGCGTCCATCCGGTCAGATTATGAATTTGCCGAAGCATCAGCTGATACCGCTCGATCGACTTCTTTACTTTTTGCCGGTCCAGCTCCATCCTGGCGTCCCGAACCTGGCTGGACGCCAGCCCTTCGCTTTTCCGAATCCGCTCGTATTCGATCTCACTGCTGCCGAGCCTGATGTCGGGCAATTTCCACTGCATTCGAATAAGGCCGAACAGAGCTTTCACCCGCAGCTCCAAATCGTCGTTTTCCTGTATCCGGATGAACCGCCCGCTGATGACGACAGGCGACAATAATACGACAATCGCGCATAAAAAAAAGAGACCTGCCGCCGCGAGCCATCCGTAGGGGTATCCGAGCATGGATGTCTTTCCCCCGCTTCCCTGTTGTTGGATGGTTATAGTATGACCCGGCGGTCAAATCTCATTCTTCATGCTGCGCGCCAAGCCGCTCTTGGAGCGCTTCCACTTCGTCGATTGTCATCTGTCGGCCGTCCAGCTTCTCGAACAGCATTTGCGTCTGCTCGTTCAGCAGCTCCTCGGGATCGACCGATTCGGGCTCCGGAAGCGCATCCAGTCCCGGCAAGCCGAAATAGTCGAGGAATGCCTTGGTCGTTCCATACAGGATCGGCGCCCGATCTGCTCCGCCCTCCCGGTCTCCTCGATCAAATCTTTCGAAATGAGCGACTGAATCGCCCGATCGGATTTGACCCCCCGTATTTCCTCGATTTCGACGCGGGTGATCGGCTGGCGGTAGGCGACGATCGAGAGCGTCTCCAGGGCGGCCTGCGACAACGCCGACCGGGTCGGCGTATAGGCCATCCGTTCGAAATAAGGCGCATGCTCGGGACGCGTCGTCAGCCGGAACGCCCCGGCGACTTCAGCAACCTGGACGCCTCTGCCTTCCCGGTCCAGATCTTCCTTGAGCTCGCGGACCAGCTCGGCGGCAAGGCCGGCGTCCAGCTCCAAAATATCGGCAAGCTGCTTCGGATTCAGGCCTTCGTCGCCGGCCATAAACAGCAATCCTTCAATAATCGACTTCAATTTCGGATAATCCACTTTCCGTAGCTTCCCCTCTCCAATGAATGACGATATCATCGAACAGCCCGTGCTGGAAGCAGCGGATATGCTTCATTTTCATCAGCTCCAGCAGCGCAAGAAACGTGACGACGATCTCCTGGCGATCCATATGCCGGCGGATGAGCCGGGAGAAGCGGACCGTTTCATGCTGCCGCAGCACTTCCACGATATCGCGAATGCGGTCTTTGACCGATATTTCGTCCCGGTGAACGGTGGTGACCAGCTGGCGGCGCGCCGCCTTGCGGAGCGCCTTCTGAAACGCCTTCGCCAGGTCCGATACGTGCAGCCCCTCCACCGGGTTGACGGGAACGACCCGCATGTAAGGGGTCAAATCTTCGGGCTCCCGGGTATAAACGCGACTGCGTTCCAGCTCCATCTCTCTCAATCGCTCCGCAATCTGCTTGTAACGGCGATATTCGACCAGTTTCCGGATCAATTCGTCCCGCGGATCGGGACCTTCTTCGTCTTCCCATTCCGCGAAATCTTCAATAACCGGCGGCTTGGGAAGAAGCTGATGGCTCTTGATCGACAGCAGCGTGGCGGCCATGACGAGAAACTCGCTCGTCACGTCCAGCTCCAGCTCCTGCATCGCGTTCAAATATTCCAGATACTGATCGGTGATTTCGCTGATGGAGACGTCATGGATATCGATTTCAGCCTTGTCGATCAAATGAAGGAGCAGATCGAGCGGCCCTTCGAACGATTCCAGTTTGTACAGCACCGCCATGGCGTCTTCCTCCCGCCCCCGCTTTAGCCTTGCAGCGCCTTCGTCAGGTTGGCCATTTCAATTGCCGCGGAAGCCGCTTCCCATCCTTTATTGCCCGCTTTGGTGCCGGCCCGCTCGATCGCCTGCTCGATCGAATCCGTCGTCAGCACGCCGAATATCGTCGGCACGCCGGTTTTCAGCGAAATCGCGGCCACCCCTTTCGCCACTTCGTTGCATACGTAATCGAAGTGCGGCGTCGACCCGCGGATGACGGCGCCGAGCGTAATGACGGCGTCGTACTTTCCGCTTTCGGCCATTTTCTGCGCGATAAGCGGAATTTCGAAGGCGCCGGGAACCCAGGCGATCTCGATATCGTTCTCTTCCGCGCCGTGGCGGCTCAGCGCATCCAGCGCGCCGCTCAGCAGCTTGCTTGTAATGAATTCGTTGAAACGGCCGACGACAATGCCGTATTTCAGTCCTTCGGATACCAGTTTGCCTTCATAATGTTTTGCCATATCCTCTCTCATCCTTCCGCCTGTTGTTGGTCTTCAAACCGCAGCAAATGTCCGAGCTTCGCCTGCTTGGTCCGCAAATAGCGGGCATTGTCCTTGCTTTCCTTCATCTGAATCGGCACCCGCTCGACCACTTCCAGCCCGTAGCCTTCCAGCCCTTTGATCTTGCGCGGGTTGTTGGTCAAAAGCCGCATTTTGCGCACGCCGAGATCTTTCAAGATTTGCGCGCCGATGCCGTAATCCCGCAAATCGGGAGCAAAGCCCAATTTAATATTCGCGTCGACCGTGTCGAATCCCTGCTCCTGCAGTTTGTAAGCTTTCAGTTTATTGATCAGCCCGATCCCCCGGCCTTCCTGTCGCATATAGAGGAGCACGCCGACGCCCGCTTCGTCGATCTGGCGCAGCGCCGCCTCCAGCTGCGGTCCGCAGTCGCAGCGATGCGAATGGAACACGTCGCCCGTCAGACATTCCGAGTGTACGCGGACGAGCACCGGCGTCCGTCCGTCGATTTGGCCTTTCACAAGCGCCACATGCTCCTTGCCGTCGACTTCATTCGTATAGGCGACGGCGCGGAACGTGCCGAAATCGGTCGGCATCTTCACTTCGACGATGCGCTCGACCAGCTTCTCCTTTTCATTGCGGTAATGGATCAAATCGCGGATCGTAATCAGCTTCAGCCCGTGCTTCCGCTTGAATGCGACCAGATCGCGGAGACGGGCCATCGTGCCGTCCTCGTTAATAATTTCGCAGATGACGGCGGCCGGCTCGGCGCCGCACAAGCGGGCCAGATCGATCGCCGCTTCGGTATGCCCCGCCCTGCGCAGCACGCCGCCCTTCTTCGCGATCAGCGGAAAAATATGGCCGGGGCGGCGGAAATCGTGCGCCCTGGTCTTTCTGTCGATCAGCGCACGGACCGTCATCGAGCGCTCATGCGCCGAAATGCCGGTCGTCGTCGACAGATGGTCGACCGAAACGGTAAAAGCGGTGCCGTGATAATCGGTATTGTGCGCGACCATCGGCTGAAGATCGAGCTCTTCGGCGCGCTCCTGGGTGATCGGCACGCAGACAAGCCCCCGCGCTTCGGTGATCATGAAGTTGATCATCTCCGGCGTCGCTTTTTCCGCCAGCGCGACAAGATCGCCCTCATTCTCCCGGTCCTCGTCGTCGACGACGATCACCGCCTTGCCGAGCATCAAATCGTAAATGGCCTCTTCAATCGAATCGAACCGGATGTCCGGCTCATGTTCTTCCTTGTCTGGCATGCTGATTCAACCTCCTGCTTTGATCCGTAATGGCCGGTCTTATCGTTTCGGCAACGAATTTTACATGAAGCCGTGCTCGGCCAAAAAGGCGGCGGTCACGCCGCCCGTTCGGTCCGCCCGGCCTTCGGTTTCGCGTCCGGCGCCGCCGAAACGAAGCAAATGATCGACATATTTGCCCAGAATGTCCGTTTCGATATTGACCGTATCGCCCGGCCCCTTGTCCTGAAGCGCGGTCTCCGCAAGCGTATGGGGAATGATGGACACATAGAAGGTTCCGCCTTCGACCCGGGCCACCGTCAGACTGATGCCGTCCACGGCGACGGAACCTTGCGGTATAATGTACCGCATCAGTCCGGCGTCCGTCGGGCGGATGCCGTAATTGACCGCATTCGCCTCGTTCTCCCGGGAGACGATCGTCGCGGTGCCGTCGGCATGGCCCTGGACGATATGTCCGCCGAATCGTCCGTCCGCCCGCATCGCCCTTTCCAAATTGACCCTGCCGCCCGGCCGCAGACGCCCGAGATTCGTATGACGGTACGTCTGCGGCGTCACATCGACGGTGAACGACGAGCCGCCGATCGCGGTTGCCGTCAGACAGACGCCGTTCACCGCGATGCTGTCCCCGACAGCAGCGCCCTCCAATATGCGGGAGGCGCCGATCGTCAGCGTCATCGCCTCGCCGTGCCGCCCGACTCTCAACAGCGTGCCGATCTCTTCGATCAATCCGGTAAACATCCGTTCTCCTCCTCCCGTCCTCTGTAGCGGGGATAACCCGTCAGACACAGATCGCCGCCGATCTTCTCGACCGTCATCTCCTCGAGCCGCACCGCATCGTTCATTTTTCGAAGCCCGCAAAGGCGAAAGCCGACGGCGATTCCGGCCCGCCGATAATTTTCGGCGCTATGAACAATATGACTTTATCGATCAGTCCGGCTTCAAGCATGGCGCCGTTCAGGATGCCGCCGCCTTCGAGCAGCACCGAGCCGATTTCCCGTTCGCCGAGCCGGCGCATCGCTTCCGCCAAGTCGACCTTGGGGCCGGCTCCGCACGGCACGATTTCGGCCCCGGTGCGCTCCAGCGCTGCGCGGCGGCTCGCGTCGGCGCCTTCCGTCGTCAGGATAACGGTTCTTCCCGCTTCGGCTTCCTGCTGCAGCACCCGCGCATCAGGAGGCGTCCGCAGCGCGGAATCGACGACGATGCGCACCGGATGAAGCGCCGGCACCGACAAGCGGGTCGTCAGCGACGGGTTGTCGGCCAGCAGCGTGCCGACGCCGACCATAATGCCGTCATGCCGGTGACGGAGCGTGTGGACCGCTTCGCGCGCCTCGGGGCCGCTTACCCAGCGGCTGTCCCCGGTGCGGGCGGCGATTCGTCCGTCCAGCGTGCTCGCAACCTTGCAGGTGACGAACGGAAGGCCGGTCGTGATATATTTGTTGAACGCTTCGTTCAGCCGCTTCGCCCGCTCGCCAAGCGTTCCCGTCTCTACCGGGATGCCGGCTTCCCGCAGCTTGGCAATCCCCCGGCCGGCAACGCGCGGGTTCGGGTCCTCGCAGGCGACGACGACGCGCGCCGCGCCGGCCGCGATGAGCGCGTCGCAGCACGGCGGCGTCTTGCCGTAATGGCTGCACGGCTCGAGCGTCACATAGACGGTCGCGCCCCGCGCTTCATCGCCCGCCATCGCCAGCGCATGCACTTCCGCATGAGCGGTTCCGCGCTTCAAATGCGTGCCGATGCCGACGATCCGTCCGTCCTTGACGATGACGCAGCCGACAACCGGGTTGATGCCGGTTTGCCCTTGAGCCCGCGAAGCGAGATCGAGCGCCAGAGACATATAATATTCGTCATTGATGACGTCCATAAAACGACAAAATCACCCCCGGGCGACCGCCGACGGGGGTGATGGGG
>NZ_BOVJ01000007.1 GCF_018403665.1 Paenibacillus cisolokensis | reverse complement strand
TAAGTCGGTTCAGCCCAGAGGCCCACGCGGTCGCGCGCGCGCGACGACAGCGCGGCGCAAGCGATACCCATGCCGTCGGTCAGGGCGGTCAGCACCGGAAGCTCCAGCTCCGCTGCCGCTTCCTGCGCTTCCGTCCGCCAGCGGGATCTCGCTTCCTCGTCCCGGAACTCGAACGCGACGCATTGATAGAAGCCGCGCGCCGGAAAGGACGGCGCCAATTGCCCGAGCCGCTCTTCGATCGGAGCGCCTTCCGGCGCGGAGTCTGGAACGGGTTGCACGATCAATTTGACCAGATGTTCGATCAGCTCGGGCTTGGAGTGGTCGAACTGTTCGCGAATCGACTGAAGTTCCTCAAGCTCCCGCCGCTTCCGCCTCGCGTCGGAAATATTTCGTACCGTTTCCTTCAGCAGCTTGCCGAGTTCGTCCATTTGAATCGGCTTCAGCATATAATCGACGGCCTGCAGCTTGATCGCCGACTTCAAATAATCGAGATCGTTGTATCCGCTTAAAAAATGATTTTACAGTCCACGTCGATTTCACGGACGCGCTGCGCGAAAGCGATTCCGTCCATGCGCGGCATGCGGACATCGCATAATACGATATCCGGCCGCACCTGAACGAACCGCTCGTAAGCCTCGATGCCGTCTTCCGCCTCGCCTGCGACTTCGATCCCCAGCCCTTCCCAATCGACAAAACGCCGCAAACCGCTTCGGGTCATCGGCTCGTCGTCTACGATGATCGCTTTCAACTCGGTGTCCCCCCGTTATGGACTTGTATTTCGTTACTATGATAACAGAAAAACCTTTCATCGCCGCATTAAAAACGCGAGCAATGAAAGGAAATCTGACATTACCTCTAGCCTTTAACCTTCAGCCTTTAACGGAGCCGACCAGTACCCCTTTCACAAAATGCTTTTGCAGAAAAGGATAGACGAGCAGAATCGGAACGGTCGCCGTCACAATCGACGCGGCCCGAACCGCCTCCGGCGTCTGATTCAAATCCCGGCTGACGTCGACCTGGCCGGCCGTCGTCATCACCTCCTGCGTCGAGGCGATCAGCTCCTTCAAATAAAGCTGGAGCGTCTTCAGCTCCGGCGCCGTAATGTAAATCATGGCGTTAAAGTAGCTGTTCCACAAATTCACCGCGTAGAACAAGCCGATCGTCGCCAGCACGGGCTTGGACAACGGCAGGATGATCGTATGCAAAATCCGCGTATTCGAAGCGCCGTCCAGCTTGGCCGATTCCTCCAGACTTTCGGGCAGCGCTTCGAAATAGTTTTCACGATAAGCATGTTGAACACGCTGATCAGGCCGGGCACGAACAAGGCCCATATCGTGTTGATCATCTGCAGCTCCCGCATGACCAGGTAGGTCGGGATGATGCCGCCGTTAAACAGCATCGTGAACACGTAAATCAAAAGGATCGGCTTGCGGAACTTCAAATTCGGCTTGGACAGCGGATAGGCGGCCAGCACGGTCATCAGCAGCGAAGCCAGCGTTCCGATGAGCGTGACGATGATCGTGATGCGAAACGAATTGATAAACTGCTTGTTGCCGAGTACGAGCTCGTACGTCCCCACCTGAAAGTCGATCGGAAAAATTGTGACGATGCCGGAGACGACCGCGGCCTCGCTGCTGAACGACTTGGCGATCACGTTGAGAAACGGGAACAAGGTGATCGTCCCCAGCACGACGAAGAAGGCGTAGTTGAATACGGCAAATATTTTCTCGCCGGCCGATTCCTTGATCGCGTTGCCGCCGCTGCGCCGCCGCCCGGCGCGTTCGTTCGCCAGTTCCATTACCAGATGCTCCTTCCGAGAAACTTCTTGCAGAACGCATTGCCCGACACGACCAGCATAAAGGCGACGACCGATTCGAACATGCCGACCGCCGTCGAGAAGCTGTAATCGGAGGCACCGAGACCGACGCGATAGACGTAGGTGCCGATGACGTCGGCCACATCGTAGACGACGGGATTGTACATGACGAGAATTTGCTCGGTTCCGGCTTCCAGCATGCTGCCGAGACGCAAAATCAGCATCAGCACGATGGTGGAGAAGATGCCGGGCAGCGTAATATGGATCATCTGCCGCAGCTTGCCGGCGCCGTCCATCTTGGCCGCTTCGTACAGCTGCGGATCGATGCCGGACATGGCCGCCAGGTACACGATCGTCCCCCATCCGACTTCCTTCCAGCCTTCGGTGAACACAAGCAGCGGACGGAAAACGGCTTGATCCATGAAGAAGGCGATCCTCTCGCCGCCCAGCTTCTCGATCACCGTATTGACGATTCCGTCGTTAAGCGACAGCAGGTTGATGAACAAGCCGCTGATAATGACCCAGGAGATGAAATGCGGCAAATAAATAACCGATTGGATGATGCGCTTGAACAGCATTTTGCGCAGCTCGTTCATCAGCAGCGCGACCATAATCGGCGCCGGAAACAGGAAGATCAGCTTGTAAAAGCTGATGATCAGCGTGTTGGCCAGCACATTCAGAAATTGCTCATGCCCGATCAGCTTCTCGAAATGCTTCCAGCCGACCCACGGACTGCCCCCGATGCCTTTAAAAATGCTGAAATCCTGGAACGCGATCACAAGGCCGTACATCGGCGTATATTTCATCAGCAGCAGAAACAGAAGGCCGGGGACAAGCATGAAATACAGGTCCCAATCTTTCCGAATCGCGACCCGGGTTTGCGAACGTTTGCGTCTTAGCACCTCGGTTACATTCATGTGAAGAACTCCTTTAAATGTGGGATGAGAACGTGTGCCGTATCGGGTCTCATGCCTTTCATTATGCTGGAGCTCCGCAAACAAAAACAACGATGCAATCTTAATAAAATAGAGAAAATCTAAAGGTTCTGCGAGCCGGGAAACGCAAAAAGCCCCGCCGGTTTCCCGGCAGGGCTACTCGATCGTGAGGACGGGACAGGGGAACGATCAGATTGCCCAGTTCCCTTGACGGAAAACCGGCTCTCTCGTCCCGTCCTTATGAATGCCGTCAATATCCATTTCGGCGGAACCGATCATGAAATCGACATGCGTAATGCTGCTGTTGACACCGCAGGCCTCCAGCTCTTCGGGGGACATCTCCTTGCCGCCCTCCACGTTGAACGCATAGCCGCTGCCGATCGCCAGATGGTTCGAGGCGTTCTCGTCAAACAGCGTATTGTAGAAGAGGACGTTCGACTGCGAAATCGGAGACTCGTGCGGCACGAGCGCGACTTCGCCCAGATAGTGCGAACCTTCGTCCGTGTCGACGAGACGCTGCAAAATTTCTTGCCCCCGCTCCGCCTCCACCTTCACGATACGGCCGTTCTCGAACGTCAGCTTGAAGTTGTCGATAATGTTGCCGCCGTAGCTGAGCGGCTTCGTGCTGGATACGTAGCCGTTGACGCCGTTGCGGTAAGGAACCGTGAACACTTCCTCGGTCGGCATGTTGGCCATGAACGAGACGCCGCTTGCGCTTGTGCTCGCCGCCCCCACCCAGACATGCTTCTCGGGCAGCTCGATCGTCAGGTCCGTGCCCGGTGCGGTATAGTGCAGCTTGTGAAAATGCTTGGCATTCAAAATATCCACTTTGGCGTGCAAATTGGCGTTATGCCGCTTCCACGCTTCGACCGGGTTGTCCGCGTTCAGGCGCACCGCATTGAAAATCGCATCCCACAGCTTATTTACCGCGCTGTCGCCGCTTTCCCCGGGGAACACCTTCTCCGCCCAATCCTTCGACGCCGCGGCGACAACCGTCCAGCTGACTTTGTCCGATTGGGCCGCCCTGCGGTAATACTCCAGCGCCTTGCCGGCCGCCTTCTGAAAATTGCTGATCCGCTGCGGATCGATGCCTTTGAGCAAATCCGGGTTTTGCGACACGATCGAGACGAACGCGGCATTCGCGTCGACGAACGCATTCCGCTTGGCCGCCTCCCATTCCGGATATACCGTAAAAATTCGTCGGCCGCTTTTTCATACTTCAACCGCGACAGCGTCTCGTCCGTCCAGTCGACATGGACGTTGCCCGCCCCCGCCTCGTATGCCTTGCTTGCCACCAGACGCACCAGCGGCGCGATTTCGACCGAACCGGTAACATAGACCTGCTGTCCCGGCTGAACGTTCACGCCGATTTTGACGATCAGCTCGGCATAGCGCTCGAGCTTCTGTTCGAAATGAGTCATATCGGGATCTCCTTGTCCATTTTGGATTTTTGTTTCCTATTATATCCTATTTAGGGCGACTAGTTCATAATTTCGACTCCGACCACATCGTCCATATTCGAAATCATTTTATACAGATCGGTGATCGTAATTTTGACGTTAACCCTTGTCCTTACTTCCAGAAGCGACATCGATTCTTCTTTTATCGCCTTGATCCGGCATTGGGAAATCTCGATTTTTCCGCTTTCAGCCTATCGAGAATCGGCTCGATGCTCGATTTGTCGCTGATCGTCACTTTAATCAGATGCTCTTTCTTCATCAGCCGGAGCGGCTTGCTGAGCAGAAGCGGAAGGAGCTCGACCGTAATCATCAGCAGCGCCGTGACGATGATCGCCTCATAGTAAAAGCCTGCTCCGACGGCGATGCCGACGCCCGCGGCACCCCAGATCATCGCGGCCGTAGTCAGGCCGGAAATATGGTCGTTGCCCCGTTTCAAAATGACGCCCGCACCGAGAAAGCCGATTCCGGATACGATTTGGGCGGCGAGCCGGAGCGGGTCCATCTGAATCCGCACCGCATCGCTCCCCGGCGACAGATAAGCCGATTCGATCGACACGATCGTTAACAAACAGCTGATAATCGCAATGACCGGGCTTGTTTTCAAGCCAAGCGGCTTGCTCTTCAGCTCGCGCTCCAATCCGATGATCAGGCCGAGCAAAGCCGAAAGTCCCAGCTTCAACCAGAGATTTTCATCCAGCCATTCCATATCTCTCGCTTCCTTTCTCCTCTTCACATAACCGCAATCAAGTATGTTTCACAATAGCATAGCCAAGAAGCGCCGTATAATCAAGGCTATGAGGTCTTCGCTTTCCGATATTGCTTCCAGTCTCCGGACGGAATGGGGGAAGCGCCGGCGAAACGATCCGACACATAGGCCAGTACCGGAATATCGCCCCGGTCCGTGCCGGCCGTCGTCTGCACCCGCTCGTAGAGATTGCGCGGGTCCCCGGGGCCGTAATAGTCTTCGAGCGCATCGATCCGCCGCAGCGTCTCTTCATCGATCTCGTATATTTCCCCGTACACGCGGCCCGTTCCTTGCCGCACGGCCGGATAGCCATAACCGGTATCGACGAGCGCGCCCTCGATACAGGCTTCCGGGACCGCGCAGCGCGACCCTTCAAGCAGGCCGTGTTTGGACTCGCCGAGCCGAAGCGTACCGTAAACGAACAGCAAATGCGTCTTTTCATTGCGCATGGTCCATCCCCCTTTAAATGTAAAAATTTACATTACAGGGATGATCTTCGTCAATACTTTTGTCAAGTTATGTGACATCGGCCATGCGCATGAAAAAAAGACCGCCCGCGCCAAATGCGGACAGTCATACGTTTATGTTTTCACGCGGCCTTTTATTCCTTCATGACGATCGACGCGTCATCCGCATAAACGGCCACGTTGCGCTGCGCTTCGTTGATGATGAATAAGCGCACATAACGGGCGGCGGCGGGCGCCGTGGAAGAAACGGCGGCTTCCGTCCATTGTCCAATCGGCCCGTCAATACGCGCTGCCGCTTCCGTCTGCTGCGGAAGTTCACCGCCTTCCGCGTCGTAAAAGGCGAGCCGGATTTCCGCCGCGCTGTCCGCTACCGGCTTGCCCTTGTCCCGGGCGTCCAGGTACAGCTTGACTGAAGCGGCGTACGGCATCTCCGGAAGCACCTCGATCAAATCCGATTGCACGGCAATCCGCTTGCCTGCGCCATTGTCCTGGTTGACCAGCTTCAGGCTGCGGTCTCCCGATGCGAAGCGGTCGGACGAAATTTCGGCGATATCGTTCGGCTTTGCCTTCCCTGCGAGCGACCAGCCCGGGATCGCCCCGTGGGCGCCGGTCTCTTCAAAACCGGCATTGCGGATATCCAGATCGACATCCGCGATTTCGACGGTTACCGGCTGCGAGACGGTTCCCCGGAACGAAGCGGTCAACGTAACCGTGCCTTCCTGCAAGCCGGTCAGGATGCCGTTCTCCACGACCGCAATTTGCGGATCCGAAACGGTGATGGTGGCGGCCGATGCGAGATCGACGTCCCAGCCGAACAGTTCGCCCGCAACGGTCAGCGGAACGGACTGCCCGACGGCGATATGCCCGGGTCCCGCCACCGTCAACGTTCCCGGCCTGGCGGCCGCATATTTGTAAAGCCGGGTTGCCTTGGCGGCATATACATTATCCTGTTCATCCAGCGTAAACAGCACGACCTGGGGAGACAGCTCCCGGAACTCCAGCGTATCCGGATTCAGCGCGACAAGCCTGCCCGCGACGTCGGAATACAGCAGACCGTCCGCGCCCCAGCGCTGATGGATCGGCCGCCAGCTGCCGTAGTTCGTCACAGACGGATACAGATTTCTGGATTTGACGATTTCCTTCGTCACAGGGTCGAATGCGAAGATGACCCCGTCCATCGCCGCCCAGATGAGACCGTCCGGGCCAAGCGTCAATCCGCTGATCATGCCGTTCGAGGCGGATTTGCCTTCGAGCTGCGGCTCCCATTCCGCCGCCTTGCGCTTGGCTGCCGGGTCCCAAACAAAGAGCTTCGCCTTGTCCGCCGCCGGCACGCTGCCGAGGCCGCCATGCACCGTCGTCGATCCGTATATGAGACCGTTCGCATACAGCAGCCCGGAAATGCTCTGGTTCTCGACTACGTTGCGGAATACTTCGTAAACCGGACGGCCCTCGGAAGCGGAAGCATCCGGATCGTAGACAGTAATGGCGCCGCCCAGCTCGCCATAACCCGGAATCGTGCCGATATACAGCTTGCCCGCCCCTGCCGTAACGACGAACGGACGGTCCTGCGCTTCCCCGACATCGAACAGATGGGCGGGTGCGGCGGTTGTCGACAGCGGCGTCGTCGTGTCGTAGGCGAGAATTTGCGCCTTCGGATATACGCCGAAGTAGACGGTGTCGCCGAGCGAGCCGATCCCTTCCGACTGCGGCAGCGGGAAATTGACGAACCGGTTCGCCGCCGGATCGTACTGCGCTCCCCCGTCTCCGTAGCTGCTCATATACAGTTTGCCGTCCGGACCCGTTTCCAGCGCTTGAATGTTGATCGCCTGCGAATCGACCAGGGCGTTCATCTGCCGCATTTTGCCGTTCGGCGGGTCGTACAGCACTGCCGCTCCGTCATACGAAACCGTGACCATCGCTATGCCCGGAAATTCCGGCTGGTTGGCTACGTGCAGCCAGGCGCTGCTGCGGATCGATCCGTCGAAGTACATGACCTGACGCTCCTCCAGCGTCTCGACATCGATTTCCCACATGTACTTGTCCCGCTTGTTCGTATAGACTTTGCCGTTATGCTCCGGCGTGACCGCAAGCAGTCCCCGGACATTTTCGATCGTTTTGTCGCGCCATTCCCCATTCTTCATATTGTATACATGCATCGTAAACGTGCCGTTCCAGAACACGTACAGCTCGTCGCCGACCACCGTCAAACCGTATACGAACTGCATGCTGTTTTCCTTGCTCTTATAGGCATCGGGCAGCTCCGGCATGCCGATGGAAGCCGTTTCCTTCGTCGCCAGGTCGATCTTCCACACGCGTCCGTTTGCCGAGCCGGTCCCCGCATACAAATAGCCGTTATGGTAAGCCAGCGAACGGACGTACATTTCGCTCTTCCCGTCGTCTCCCGGCGCTTCGCCGTTATCGACCGGCCTGCCGAGCAGATCGGTCATCTCATACGTTTGCCCGTCGATCTTGAACACGCGTCCCCCGGCCGTAGGCGAATAAATGCCGCCGTACACATTCCCTTCCTCGTCATGCACCAACGAATAGATCGACCCCGTCCCCGGAATCGGGATGCCCAGATCCCGCACTTGCTTCGTCTCCGGCGAATAGACGAACACTTTGCTCGTCGTGCCGATAAATACTTCCCCGTTCGGCACCCGGACATGCGTCCATGAGCTCGCCACGCCGGCAAGCGGAAACGATCGCAGCAGCTTCTCATTGTCGATATCGACGACGTTGAAGATGGCGGATTCCCCCGCCGACGGGCTGCCGGACACGGTCGTGTACATGACGTTGGCGCCGTCCTCCACCCCGAATGCCGCGTCGAACGTCTGTCTGACCGCAATCGGCGCGCGAGATCCTGCGGTTCTCCGAGTCCCGAGAAGGATAGCGCCTTTCCTTCCACGCCCGCCGCATCCGCGGCGCCGGCGCTTCCGACGACGCTGACTCCGATCAGGGCTAGCAGCAGCGGACAAATGAGCATGCGTTTCCACATTACGAAATTCCCCTTTCACCATGTAATCGTTTTCAATCATATCCATTGTAAATGACTTTCCCGATTCTGTATTTGTCCTCTGCTTTACGAATCGTTGTCCTGAGTTGCTTGCCCCGAATCAAGGAAACACAAGAAACGAAGGAAACGGGGACGCGCATCGTACGCATCCCCGGTTCCTTGACAGCGGCTTATATTTACCGTGCGGCAGAGTCCGCAGCCTGCGCGCCGGCTCGAACGGCATTGCCGTCATGCCTGACCAGCAGCAGGAACAGCAGCGCGAGCAGCATGCCGCCCGCGGCGCAGACGAAGAGCGAGACGTAGCCGAACTGGTCGATGACAAGACCGAGCAGCGGCGGCGAAGAGAGCGCGGCGAGCGAAGACGCGAGATAATACAGTCCGGTCCGCGTGCCGATACTCCGTTCGGCGCCAGTCGAAACGACGAACGGATAAGAGTTGATGTTGATGCATGCCCAGAAGATGCCGCCAATCGCCAGCATAACGCGAAGCAGGACGACCGACTGAATGAGCGGCATGGCGGCGAATACGGCGAACAAGCCGCACACGCCGATCATGATCATCTTCTTCTTGCCGATTCGGCTGCCGAGCCAGCCGCTTGGCAGCGCAAACAGGACGAAGAACAGCGAGAAGAACGTGAGCGAGAAGGAAGCCGCGTTTTCTTTAAGTCCCAAATGATGCTTGCCGTACAAGGTGAACAGCGCTTCGACGCCCTGGTACGACACGAACCAGAAGAAGATCGCCGCGAGCAGCATGACGGTCGTGCGGTCCAGTTCGCCGCGCAGCTTGATTCGCTTCGTCTCGGCCTCGAACGGGACGACCGAGTCCCGGCTTTCCTTGACGTTCCGGTACAGAATGAGCATCGAGATCAACGTAATCGCCGCCGCCGCTATGAACGGAAAGGAAGGGTTCGCGCCGTACAGGACCGAACCGGCGCCGAACGCGATAATGCCCCCGATGCCGCCCATGAAATTGATGATGCCGTTCGCCTTCGTCCGCTGCGCTTCCGGCGTTATATCCGGCATCAGCGCGATCGTCGGCGACCGGTAGACGCTCATGGCAAGATTCATGAGCACCATAAACAAGACCAGCGTCACGAAACTCGTATGTAGCGGTATCAGAATAACGAACAAGGCGGCGAGCGGCATCCCGACAAGCAGGTAGGGCATGCGCCGTCCGAACCGGGTGGACGTCTTGTCGCTGCGGTTTCCGATCCACGGCTGCAGGAACAGGGCGAAATAGTTGTCGATCGTCATCATAAACCCGATCATCGCCGTGCTGGTCAGAAACGAATCGAGAAAGAACGGAACGAACGCGTTGTACAACGCCCAGGTAATGCTGATGCTGAAAAATCCGAAGCCAAGCAGCCACGTCTTTTTCATCCGCTCTATCCCCCCGTTCCCGCGTCATGAAGCAGTTCGGCAAGCCGGTCGGGATAGTCGGTAATAATGCCTGCAACGCCGGCGTCGATCAGCTTGCGCATCACGTCAGCGTCGTTGACGGTAAACGGATGGTAAGCGATTCCACGTTCGGCCGCCTGCGCCACCCATTCGGGAATAACCGCGTAATAATAAGCGTGAAGCGCCTCCGCGCCGACCCGCGCCGCATATTCCCATGGCTCGTACAAGCCTTCCATGTACAGGATGCCGGTTCGAATCTCGGGGGCAAGATGCTTGCATTTCACGAGCGAATAATGGTTGAAGCTGGATATAATGATGCGGTCGCTCATGCCGAACCGGCGAACCTCTTCAATGACCGCCTCCTCCAGCCCTTCATATTGAATGATGCCGTTTTTCAATTCCAGATTGATGACGAACGAGGTGGGAGCGGCCAGCTCAAGAAGCTCCCGGAGCGTCGGCACACGCTCGCCCTCAAACGCCGGATCGAACCACGAACCCGCATCCAGCTGCTGCAGTTCTTCCAGCGTCACATCCTTCACCAGCCTGGACGAGCCTGCCGTCCGTTTCAGCGACTCGTCGTGAATGAGCACGAGCTGTCCGTCCGACGTCATCTGAACGTCGGTCTCGATTCCTGTAGCGCCCAGCTCGATGGAACGCCGAAACGCCGCCATCGTATTTTCCGGGCAATAACCGGACGCTCCTCGGTGGGCGAAATTCAGGACTGATTTCATAAGGTTACCTCCGTAACGAATAGTAGGACTATCATCCTAATTATACGACAGAACGGTATGGCCCTTACCAAAATTATTGTAAATTATCGCGAACGGCGTCCGGGCGATTATGCCCTTGAACAAACGTATGCCTTATGTTATGGTTATCAAAATATTTTCGGGGGAGATGACGGGGATGGAAACAAGCGGTGTCGATCCGATTTTACGGTCCTTTCCGGAGAGCTTCGAGAGCGGCAGGCTGCTGATCCGCGCTCCGCTGTGGGGAGACGGAGCGGCAGTCAATGAAGCGGTGAAAGAAAGCATCGAACAATTGCGCCCCTGGATGCCCTGGGCGCAAACCGTGCCGACCGTCGAACAGACCGAAGCGAATGTCCGGCACGCCCGGCTGCAATTTCTGGAGCGACGGGATCTCAGGCTCCATCTGATTCTGAAAGAAACCGGCCAATTGGTCGGCTGCAGCGGCCTCCACCGGATCGACTGGCGGGCGCGCCGGTTTGAAATCGGCTATTGGGTCCGCACTTCATTTCGCGGGCAAGGGCTGATCACAGAAGCCGTGGAGGCGATTGTGAAATTCGCCGTACAGGAGCTGGAAGCGAACCGAATCGAAATCCGATGCGACGCCCGCAACACGCGAAGCGCCCGGGTAGCCGAGCGCTCGGGTTTCACATTGGAAGGCGTCCTTCGCCGCGACGAGCGCGCCGTGGACGGTACGCTGCGGGATACGATGGTCTTCTCGAAAGTCCGCGGCGCGGAGTATTAGCCCGGCCCGAACGAAGCTGCGAACCGCCGCCCGCTAGCAGCCGGCCGCGCCGCTTCGATCGTCGCAGTGCGGCTCAGCCCTGCATCCGCTTCTTGTATTCCATCGGATTTAATCCGTACTGCTCCTTGAACAGCTTGGAGAAATGAATGCTGTTCTCGTACCCGACTTTCAAGGCGATTTCATAGCTTTTGAGCGTGCTGTTCAGCAGCAGTTCTCTGGCATGCCGCATCCGGACCGCAACCAGATAGCTCCAGATCGTCGTACCCGTCTCCTGCTTGAACAGGTTGGCCAAATAGGTCCTGCTCAGCGATACGGCATCCGCCACATCCTGAAGATTGATTTTCTCGGCATAGTGCTCGTTCAAGTATTGCTTCACCTGTTCGACGGTTTTGTGGGTGGCGCTGCTTTTGATCTCTTTTATGACCTCCGATATTTTCTGCATGCCCGTCTGAAGCCGTCCGACGCAAACGAGCCGGAAGAAGAACCGCTTGTGTTCCAGCGATATCGGTTTTTCGTCCAATCCCGGCAGCTCGTCTTCCGGCAGTTCCAGCACGACCTTCTCCTTCTTGATGCGCTCCAGCACCAATTCCAGCCATACGTTCGCGAACTCGTTCAGCAAGTAATGCTGATCGTCCGCCCAGGATTCGAACATCTCCAGCGTATCCACGATAAGCAGCTGCCGCTTCTCCATCTGGACGGTTTGAATCATGTCGACCCAACGCTCCAGCATGTCGACATGATGCGGCAATTTTCTCATCAGAATGGATAGCGCCTGATGCTTGCGGGTTTGCCGGAGCTTGCCGATCGCCGCTTCGAGCGCAGCGTTCAGTACGCTCTGCTCCACGGGCTTCATCACATAATCGACCGCGTTCAATTGCAGACTGGTGCGTACGTAGGCGAAATCGTCATAGCTGGAGACGACGATGCAGGTCATCCACGGATAATGGTCATGGATCTGCCGCAGCAGCTCCAGACCGTCCATATGCGGCATCCGCACGTCGGTAATGCAGATGTCGGTATACCAGCGCTTAAGCCACTCCAGGCATTTCACGCCGTTGGCCGCCGTTCCGGCCGCAATCGTCAGGCGATAATCGTTCACCTTCTTCGCCAGACTCGAACGAATGAGATGCTCGTCATCCACAATGATTGCGCTGTAATACATCGGCACTGACCTCCTGCTTCGCATGCGTTTGGAACGGAAACCTGATTTCGACCGCCGCGCCGGAGCCTCGGTCGGCATTGCCGAGCACGATTCCGGTATGCGTGTCGTGGGGATAATACATTTTCAACCGAAAATGAATGTTCAACAGACCGATGTTGGCGTGCTGATGATGCAGCGGTGAAATGTTGATCTGCCGGATATGTCCGGCGATTTCCTCCAGCTTCTCTTTCCTGAAGCCCTGCCCGTTGTCGACGACCCGTATAACCAGATATTCCGTATTGTCGTATACGGCGAAACCTACCGTAATCCAAACCCGCAAAGGCGTATCCATCGGCACCTCGGTATGCTTCATGCTGTTCTCCACGATCGGCTGCATGATCGCCTTCAGGCAGAAGCCCGACAGGCAGCGGGAATCGATATCCAGAACGTACTCGAGGTCATCGCCCATCCGGATCTTCATAATGTCCAAATAATTGCTTAAATGCCGGATCTCGTCTTCGACCGGCACGACGGTCCCCTTATAATCCGAGGTGTAGCGCAGCATCTTGGACAATGCGATCGTCGTTTGTTCGATCTGCGTGTGGCCGGAAAGCGCGGCGAGCGAGTTGATCGACTCCAGCGTATTGTACAGAAAATGCGAGTCGATCTGCGATTGAAGCGCCGAGAGGATCGCTTTTTGCTGCGCCACTTTGGTTTCGGCCAAGGCATTCACGGTATTGTCCAGGTCCTCCAGCATCGCATTGTAGGCCATGCCGAGCTCGGCCACTTCATCCGTCCCCCCGATGTCGGCTTTCACGTCGAATTTTCCCCGGGCCGTATTTTTAATAATTTTTCGAAGCTTTGCAATTCGTTTCGTAAAGGAGGCGGAGATGCCAATGGCGAGCAGGATGGAGCAAAACAGCGCCGCGGCCGCCACGATGGCCGTAAACTTCCGGATAAAGTAGATGCTGCTGGCAAATTCGTGATAAGGGACGACGACGACCGTCCTCCAGTCGGAAGAATCCATCGACCGAAAGAGCACGAACTCATGCGTATCTTCCCGAAAAAAACTGCCGTTCGCCCGATTCCCCATTCCGGCGATCAGCTCCTCGGGCATGCGGGCCGTAATCAGGGATTCGTCCGGATGCGCGATAATCCGCCCCGCACTGTCGCTGATGAATCCGTATCCTTTGTCCCCGATTTCGAGTTCGTTGACGATGCGCAGCGCCGGGTCCAGGTCGATGTCGATTTTCAAATACCCGGTATGCTGGCCGTACCGCAGCTTTTTGACCATCGTGATGACCGGGATTTCCACTTCGTCCCCTTTGTAGTCGAGATAGTCGCGGGACCAGCGGACGTCCACCGTATAATTGTCATTCAGGAATGCATCCAGTCCGGACTCGGTAAATTTATAGTTCCGCTTGAACCCGTTCCGGAACGTCCGGCTGATTTCATTGCCGTTCGTATTGTACAGCGTAAGGGATAAAATTTCGGGGTATTGGTAGAGAAAAGGCTGCACATATACGTCGTTGATTTTTTGGTAATACAGGACCGAATCGAGCATGTTTTCCTTCTCGACCTGCAGCCACTTCTCCAGGTCCGGCGAGAGCGAAATGAGCAGGAACCCTTGCGAATACCCCTTGAAATAACGCTCCAGATTCAAATTTGCCTGCTTCAGCACCTGATTGCTTAGCCGCTGGACATCCCTCTTGATCGTTCTCGACGTCTGCCAATAGCTGACGGTGCCGATAATGGTGACGACAAACAGGATGAGCGCCGAGATGACGATCATGAGCTTCCATTTCAACTTGTTTCGAATAAGATCAATGACGTGCATCCGATTCCGCTCCCGCCAGGCTGTAATCGTCTTCATTGTAGCATGAAAACGATCGATAGAAAGGAATCCGAAAAGAATCCCTTTCTACCGATCCGGTATTACTGCTTCTTATTCTCGTTGTACCAGGTCGTCATTTCGTCGATCAGTTCCTGGCCGCCTTGCGCGCGCCAATCCGCGATGAATTTGTCCCATGTCTCGTCGACCGGCGCCCCTTCGACAATGATGCGCGCGGCAGGCTCGTGGAATTCGTAGTAGAGGTTAAACAAGTTTTGGCTCACCGCGGGCATGCCCATCGTCAGGCTGTTCAAGCCTTCCTTGTTGGCGATATCGAGGGCGGCTTGCAATTTCTCCCGTTGCTGGCCGGAATATTTGGCATTGAACGCCGTTTCGTTGTAGGCGTGCATCTTGAACAGCGAGCGCCATTCCGTCTGCTGCTCTTGCTCCGAGTTCTCTTTATAGAAGTAGACGCCGTTTTCTTCCGCATAGTTGATCCCTTCGACGCCCAGCTCGGAGAAAATTTGGCCTTCCTCGCTGTACAGCCAGTCGAAAAACTTCACGACGGCGGCCGGATCTTTGGCCGATTTCATCACCAGATAAGTCTTGTTCACCGGGAAGTTGACGGAACCGACCGGGCCGTCATAACCGGTGCCGCGCGGCGTCGGAATCGTAATGACATCGACGTTCACGCCGGGAAGCGCGTCCTGCACCGACTTCTGATAAGCGTATATGCTTTCCGGCATATTGCCCCAGGAACCGGCCAGGCCCGACGTAATCTTCTGCCCCGTTATCGTGGACGAATTCACGAGAAACTCGGAATCGAGAAGGCCTTCCTTGTACATCGTCTGCATAAATTCCAGGCCCTTCTTCATGTTCGGATGCACGAAGCCCGGCACGATTTCGCCGTTATACTCGATTCCTTCATATGGCGAAATGCCCCACATTCCCCAGATCATATCGCCGGTCCAGGAAAACTTCTCGCGCATCGTGAACGGGATTTCGTCCTTCTCCCCGTTCCCGTTCGGATCGCCGTCCCGGAATTTGCGGAACAGCTCGAGCAGCTCGTCGGACGTTTTCGGCACTTCCGTCGCCCCTACCGCATCCATCCAGTCCTTGCGAATGTAGAACAGCCGGGAAGAGGTTGTGCTGCTCGGCTCCGGAATGCCCATAATCTGCCCGTTGATCGTGACCGCATCCCAGGCGTATTGGGGAATTTTCTCTTTCATATTGGGACCGTATTGGTCGATCAGATCGTTGAGCGGCAGCACCAGATCATTGTCCAGCGCCCCGTCCCCTTGCGTCAGGCCGAATCCCATGAAGACGTCCGGAAATTCCGAGGCTGCGAATTTCAGCTTGAGCTGGTCGACGTAATTGGAGTGCGACAAGAACGTAATATCCAGATTGACGCCCGATTTGTCGACCATATACTTGATCGTCGGGTCTTTCAGCAGATCCCCGCTCGGCACCGGTTTGGCGTTATCGGTGACGTAAATTTTGATCGTCGGCTTATCCTGCGGTTCGGCCGTCCCGCTCTCCCCTTCGGACTGCGCTTTGGTATCGGTTTTCGGTGTATCCGCCCCCGTGTTCCCGTTGCCGCCGCAAGCGGCGATCATGAGCAGCAACGCACTCATCAGCAAGCTTAACCATGCCTTTCGATTTTTCATGCCTTCGTTCCTCCCTTTTTTGGTCTCTATGTCAATCTGCAAGCCATTGACAACGACACTCTCCTTATTCCTTCAAAGACCCCAGCATCGCGCCTTTGATGAAATGCTTCTGAACGAAAGGATAAATGAGCAAGATCGGAACGGTCGCGACGATAATCGTCGCCATCTGCAGCCCTTGCGGCGATACGTCCCAGGTGTTGAGGCTGCCCATATGCGCCCTGCTGTCGCTCGTGTCGAACTGGGCGAGCAGCATGTACAAGTACAGTTGAAGCGGCCTGAGATGGGCATCCGTTATATACAGCAGCGCGGAATAATAGTTGTTCCAGTGCGCCACGGCGTAAAACAGCGTCAGCGTCACCATGATCGGCATGGACAGCGGCAGCGTAATTTGCCATACGATCCGGTATTCCGACATTCCGTCGACGCGCGCCGCTTCGAACAGCTCCTCCGGCAGCGAACGGAAGAAGGTGATGCATAGAATCAGGTTGAACGCGCTGAGCGCGCCCGGGATGATCAAGGCCCAAATCGAATTGATCATGCCGAGTTCCTTGACAAGCAGATAAGAAGGAATCATCGGCGCCTGGAAAATCATCGTAAAGATGACGAACACCATAAACGGTTTGCGGCCTTTCAAATACGGCTTGGACAACGGATAACCGGTGAAGACGGTCAGGAGCATGTTCAGCAGCGTGCCCAGCGCAACTACGATGAACGTGATGCCGAACGCCTGCCAGAACGTGCCGTTCCGGAACACCAGAACATAGTTGTCGAAGTTGAAGCCGACGGGCCATATCGTCACTTGCGAATGAATGAGCGCATTGGTCGCGCTAAGCGAGCCCGCCACGACGTGCATAAGCGGGAGGAGGACCAGAATGCATGTCAACGTCAAAATCGCGACATTCGCGACGTCGAAGCATCGTTCGCCAAAGGAAGATCTGATTTTCATGCCGTCACCCCCTAATATAGCCCTTCGCCGGTCGTCGCCTTGCTGGCCCGGTTCGCGGCGACGAGCAGCAGAAATCCGATGACGGATTTGAACAACCCGATTGCGGTCGTCAGGCTGTATTTGCCTCCCAGGATGCCTACCCGGTACGCGTAAGTATCCAGCACATCGCCGGTGCTCAGCGTGAGCGGATTGAGGAACAGGTAAATCTGTTCGAACCCGAGATCCAGAATATGGCCGATTTTCAGCAGCAGCAAAATCATAATGGCCGGCAGCATGCCCGGCAGCGTAATGTGTACGAACTGCTTGAACCGGCCTGCTCCGTCGATTCTCGCGGCTTCATACAGCGAAGGGCTGATCCCGGCGATCGCGGCCAGGAAGATGATGGCGCTCCAGCCCATCTCCTTCCAGATACCGCTGGAAATAATGATGGTGCGGAAATACTCCGCCTTCTGCAGGAAGCTTACAGGCTCGCCGCCCAGCGCCTGGATCGCCTGATTGACGAAGCCGGTCTGAACGGACAGCAGCATGTACGCAAAGCCGAATACGATCGTCCAGGACAGAAAATGCGGCAAATACAGGACGGTTTGCACCACCCGTTTGAACCGCATGCTCCGCAGCTCGTTCAAGAGCACCGCCAGCAGAATCGGCGCCGGAAACGTGAAGACGATTTGATAGAAGCTGATAATCAGCGTGTTGGTCAGCAGACGGTTCAGGTTCGGATACGACAGGAACTGCTCGAACCATTTGAAGCCCACCCATTCGCTGTTCCAGAAGCCTTTGAAAATGTTATAGTCCTGAAACGCGATGACGCTGCCGAGCAGCGGGAAATACTTGAAAACAAGAAAGTACAGCATGCCCGGAAGCAGCATGATATAAAGCGCGCGATTGCGGAACACGAACTTTGCCGTACGGGCAAGCTTGGCGCCGGAGGTTGACTTTGGCGTGGCTGCGGCAACATGCCGGGTATCCATGATCGTCACCCCCGTTCATCGAGAATACGCACTTCCCTCATCATCAGATGCGAGACGTCGTTGTAATACAGATTGCCGTCCGGGCCGAGCGTCATGAGCGCCAGCGGCTCTTCATCCAATATGGCATGATCGAGCGTCTGCGGATCGACTGCAATGAGCTTCCTCGCCAAGGACGTGAACAGCAGACCGCTCGGTCCCCACCTCAGGAAATAAGGCCGGAAGCGGCTGTACTTGTATTCGCTGGGGCAAATGACCTTGCTCTTGACAACCCGGAGCGTCTCCGGGGACATGGCGAAGATCGTACCGTCCACGGCGCCCCATAGCAGACCGTCCGGGCCGAAAGTCAGCTCACCGATCATGCGTGGTGGGATGTCGATATCCGGAATGTCCGGCGTGAAGACATGAAGCGTCCGCCGTTCCTGCACGTCCCATACGAAGAGCTTCGCCTCCGTTTCCGAAGGCTCGATGCCGAGTCCGCCCCAGTTGGACGTGCCGCCGTAAAGCAAGCCGTCCCGGTACGTTAAGCCGATAATGCTTTGATTCGGCACAATGTCCGTATACACCTCATGCTTGCCGGTCTGCGGGTCGTATACCGTCAGCGCGCCGGTCAGCAGACCGTAATCGGGAATCGTGCCGATAAACAGTTTGCCGTCGCCGGAAGCGATCGCAAACGGCCGGTCCTGACCGTGTCCGATGGCGAACAGAAAGGCGGGATTCGAAGACGCCGCCAGCCGGGTATCCGCGGGCAGCTCCGGGTCATAACCGAATATTTTGGCCCGGGTGTAGGTGCCGAAGTATGCCTTGCCGTCCAGAAAACCGATGCCTTCGGTTTGCGGAAATTTCGGGATGCTGAGCTCGATTTCCCCTGTCACGGCATTGTAAATACTCAAGCCCCGGTGGTACCCGCCCATGTAGAGCTTCTCATTCCCGTCCCATTCCAGCGACTGGATTTGCACCGGGACGGTCGGCAGATCGGTCCGGACTTCCCGGATCGACCGGTCGTCCGGCCGGAAGAGCACGACATCCAGGGAAGAGGACACGATGGCCAGCGTATGCGTACCGTCCCGTTCCGCAAGCCACTGCATGCACTTGATCGACGGCCGGTCCGCGTAAACCGGAATGTCGGTCTGCAGCGTCGAAGTCAGCGTATCCAAACGATACGCGTACAACGATCCCTTGGCAACAAAATAGTACTCGCCGTTCACAGGCGAAGCCGGACTTATAAAATCGCTGCAGGCAAACCGGTCGAGAATCCGCTGCTTGCCGCAATCGTAAACGAGCATCTCCGACTGGCCGATCGACACAAACAACACATCCCCGGATTCGGCCGGCCAAATCCGGTCCACGAAGCCTTGCTTTCCCGAATAGCCTTCCAAATGCAATTCACTCGTTTCGCCGTTCGTCCGATCCCATCGCATGAGCCGGATCGTGCTGCCTATGCCCGCAAATACATCCCGGTTCGTCGCTCCGATTCCCCGGGCGTATTGCTGATCCGCGGACATCCGGCCGAGATCCCGGAAACGCCGTTCTTCGGGATGATACTCGAAAATTTTGGCGTTCGGATAGGTGGCGCCGTACAGGCGTCCGTCAGGGGACGGTTTCAGATCCCATACCCACGGATCGGCGGGATGACGGCCCACCGTTTCCAGCCGCCTCTCCTCCGGCAAATACCGGTAAAGCGCGCCGTCCTCCATTCCGGCGAAATAAACGGTTCCGTCCGGCGCCGCGGCCATGGCCCATACCGAATCGGTATGAGGGATCGAAAACCGGAATGCGATATGTCCCGTTGCCAGCTCTACCGCACAGAACGCCGCAGGCGTGCCGTTGACGGCCACATAAAGCTCATGCGTGCCGTCCCGCCGTGTGCCGAAGACGGCCGCTTGCCCGATGCGGGCTCTCACCGCTTGTCCGAGGTCGATCGGCGGTCCTAAGCGGACCCGTTCCGCCAGGTTGCGCATAACGTATACGTTCTCCTTTCCGCTCTCCCCGGCATTGCGTGGCGGCTTGCGTGCGTTCCGTTCCGGCTCATCTATCTTCGGTCCATCTTGTAAACGCTTAACAAACCGTTCCGAATCGTCCCGTCTCCGATGTCCGGACCTGAAACCGCAAGGTGACCGCCGCTCTTTACGAGGAGGATTTTGTTTGTCGACCTCATTGTATCGCCGGCTCATGACGCAAACAATGAGGGGATCGTTTGATTTACAGCGCGATATTATGGATTTTCGTTACGAATGTTCGTGGAACAATAAAGGGACTGTTCCACAGCCATTTTCATGACTTTCAGAACAGTCCCCCGGATACCCGGCCCGACTATCGACTATAACGATACTTCCGAACGATGCGATCCGGTTTCTTCCACGCACCGCTTCCAACGCTCCAGCTCGTTCGTGCAAACCCACACTTGCGGATATTGCGATCTGAGCTTGCGCATGTCCGCCTCATCGTCTACCGTCCAGGCGATCAACTGGATGCCGTGTTCTTCGCACGTACGGACAAAATGGTCCGTCAAATAGATATATTTCACCGATATGTAGCGCGCGCGCAATTCCCGCGCCAGCGGAAAGACCGACGGCGTCGCGCCGTAGAGGACGAGCCCGAGCTCGAGCTCTTCCGACAGCTCGCGCATTCGGACGATCGAATAATGATCGAAAGAGGTTACGAATACTTGATCCGACATCCCGCATGCCCGAACCGTCTCCAGCACCTTTTCTTCCAGGCCCGCATAAAGATTTCCGCTCTGCTTCAGCTCAATATCGACCTGGGCCCGGTCCTTGGCCAGCAACAGCACTTCTTCCAGCGTAGGGATCGTCTCCCCGTGTCCCGCGTCCAGCTTTCGCAATTCCGCCAACGTGTAATCCTTTACGAATCCCGTTCCGTTGGTCGTCCGGTTCACCGTCGGATCATGGATCACAACGGGCACACCGTCTTTCGTCAGATGAACGTCCAATTCCAGATGGCGAAACGATAACGCCAGTGCCGCCCGGAACGAAGCGATCGTGTTCTCCGAATACCGTTTCGGATAACCTCTGTGCGCCAGCCCGGGTATCGTCACAGACATAGCCTGTCCTCCTCGTATGATTCGGTATAAAGCTCCCGTTTCTATTATATACCTTATACCTGGGAAGTCGAGGAAGAACCGTTCGTTTTAGTCGATATTCCAGATGAGAATGCGGTCCAGCGCATAACTGGACGATGTCTTGTACTTGGCAGCCCCGGACTCGAACAAAATGTACATCTTGCCGCCATGCTCCACAATCCCTTCGGACATCGGCGGTATTTCATGCTGAACGGTCACGTTTTGGCCATCCAGAAACCACACGGGCACGTCCTGCTCTCCGATCGCGGCCGTCAGATGCGGCTTCTCCTTCATATCCAGCTTGTACTCGCTCAAAGTGCTGGCATTGTTCCGGCCATAGGAACGGCTGAGCCAGACCCGGTCCTGCAGCATATGCATCCCCTGTACTCTGTCCGGCAGCGAAATGATATAATCCGGCGTGGCCGGCAAGGCGCCGGCATCTGCGGAGCTCCGCAGCCGATCCGTCTCCTCGTCCAGTCTGAAGCCCGCGGCCCAGGCCCGGTGCTCGACGCCTTCCCGGTTGATCAAATAATGCGATTCCTCCGTCGGGTAGTCGGTGCCTTGCGCGTATTCCCCTACCCAGAGAATGCCGTTGCCGTAAGTCGTGAACGACGCCCGGGTGTCCGTGGCAATGAATCCGCCGAACTTCACCTGCGACTCGTTCTCCGCCTCGATCACGTCCTCGATCGGTATCCAGTAAGCATTCCGGTCCGAGGAAACCCATATATGCTTGCGGCTGACGGTCACACCGCCCGCATGGCCGACATACGGCGTGCTATCGCGATGAGCAAGATAGAGCGCTTTGACCATCCGGCCGGATTCCGCATCGACAATCGCCAGCAGGCTGGGCTGTTCTTCCTCCCGATAATACGAAATGATGATCCAGTTCTTCTCTTCCAAATACGCGATGCCTTGCGGAATCGCATTCTGGTTCAAGGCCGGGACGATCGGTCCCTCGATGCTCGACTCCATAAACGTTTCGATTTCCGGCATATCGATCCGAAATGTAATTCCCGCTTCCTCCTGCGTAAACACGCCGCCCCCCGCTTTTTCATTTGACCGCATAACCGCTAACGCAACCGTGACCGCTGCGGCGACAACGAGAACGCCGATCACCGCGTACCATGCGGCTGCCTTCCGTTTCATCCTTGTCCTCCGGCCCCGGACAGCAGCTGTCTCAGCCTGCCCGGAAAGTCGGTAATAATGCCGGAAACTCCGGCATCGATCGCCTGTCTCATCTGTCCTTCATCATTAATCGTATACGGATAGACTTGCAGACCTTGACGGACGCAATCGCGCACATCTTCCTTGTCGATCCGTCTGTAGGACGGGTGCAGGGAATAGACCGGCAAGCCTGTCAACGCAGCCAGCCCCGAATGGCTGACCACATTCGCATCGTAGAGCAGGCCGATCCGGATTTCCGGCTCCAGCAGCTTCAGATACAGCAAGCTTTTGTGATCGAAGGACGATACGACGACGTCCCGCAGCCGGTCCTTGCGCCGAATCAGTTCGACCAGCGCCTGTTCCAGCTTGCGGCCATAGGAATGCTTCATTTCAATATTGATCATGATGCCGGGCGGCACAAAGTCGAATACCTCTTCCATTAACGGAATGCGCTCCCCTTCGTACGATTCGTGAAACCACCGTCCGGCATCCGCCCGTTTCAGCTCCGCTACCGTCATATCATGAATGAATCCCGTCTTGTCCGTCGTCCGGTCCAGCGTAAAGTCGTGACAGACGACGACTTCGCCGTCTTTGGACAGATGCACGTCCAGCTCGATGGCGTCGCAGCCTTGCGCAAGACCGAGACGGAACGCGCCGAGCGTATTTTCCGGCGCTTCGCCTTTCGCCCCGCGGTGGGCGATGACAAGAATCTGTTTTGGTTTTGGCGTCATGTTGATTGTTCCTTTCTGTTCCGGCTTGCGGCCGGCTTTTAACCGTTCGCTATTTGAACGTGGAGTTGGACATGGCCGCGATAATATATTTCTGCGCGAACACGAAGAGAAGGATAATCGGGATAATGACGATAATGCTCGCAGCCATCAGATAATGGAAGTTCAGCATTTCGTCCCCGGCAATCGAATCCCGCATCATCGCAATCCCGACGGTCAGCACGCGCATATCGTTGGAGTTCGTCATCACGAGCGGCCAGAAATACGAATTCCAGCTGTTGATAAAGCTGATCACCACCAATGTCGCAACCGTAGGCAGCGCCATCGGCGTCAAAATGCGGTAGAGCACCTGCAGCCGGTTGGCCCCGTCCACCTTGGCCGCTTCGATCACGTCGTTATGGATCGAGCGGAACGTCTGGCGCAGCAGGAAAATGCCGTAAGCGGACGCTGCATGCGGAACGATCAGCGCGTAAAACGTATTCAGCCAGTTGAGGTCCGCCATCATGACGTAAACCGGAACGAAGGTCACCTGATCCGGAACGATCAGCGCGGCCAGCACGAGAAGAAACAGTTTGTCGCGGCCCGGGAAGCTGCCCTTGGCGAACGCGTAGGCGGCCATCAGGGCGACGTTGATTTGCAGCACGACGATGCCGACCGTCTGGATGGCCGTATTGGCGAAATATCTCCAAAACGGAATCTTCCGGAATACTTCCGCGAAGTTCTCCCACATCAGCCTCTCCGGCCAGAAGGTAGGCACCGCAAGCCGCAGCTCGTGCGGGGTTTTTAGCGCCGTAATCAGCATCCAGTAGATCGGAAAAACATGAGCAGCGTCACGACAACGGCCAAAGCGATGCGGGTAGTTTTGGTTACGGATGTAAGCATTTCGAAATGAACCTACCCTTCGTAATGGACTTTTTCCTGGATACGTACATCTGCAGCACGGTCAGCAGCACAATCATAATGAAGAACATAATAATGAGCGCAGATGCCCGACCGGTTCTGAATTCGGCAAACGCCATTTCGTAGATCCAGTAAACCATCGCCTTCGTCGACTCCAGCGGACCGCCGTTCGTCATGACGTCTACCGACTGGAATACCTGCATGGAGGAAATAAAGTTGGTGACGACAAGAAACAGCGTGATCGGAGACAGGAGCGGAAGCGTAATTTTCCTGAATTGCGTCCATTTCGACGCGCCGTCGATGCTCGAAGCTTCGTAATATTCCAATGGAATGCCGCGCAACCCCGCGATGAAAATAATCATGGCAAAACCGACGCCTTTCCAGACGGAAACGACGATCAGCACCCACAATGCGGTTTTCGGATTGGTCAGCCAATCCACCGGTTCCAGGCCGAGAAATTTGAGCAATTCATTCATCAGACCGTACTGCGAGTTGAAAATCCAGAGGAAGACCATCGAGACGATAACCATCGAAATATAGTGCGGCATAAAGATGACCGACCGCATAAAGTTGAAAAACCGGGACGTGACGTTGAACAGCAGCGCGAGCATCAAGCCGATGCCCAGCGTAAGCAGCACGTCAAACACCGTATAGGTGAACGTAATGCCCAATACCTTGTAAAACGTATCGCCGGTAAGCAGCTTCTCATAGTTGTCCAGACCGATAAATTCTTTGTTCGGCCGCGTCATGTTCCAGTTCGTGAAGCTCAAATAAAACGAGTTCACTAGCGGGTAATAAATGAAAATGAGCAGCATCGCGAGCGCGGGCAGCGCGAAAGCGAAATCTTTCATATATTCCCATGCTTTCGGGCGGCGCTTGATGTTCGTTGCGGCCCCGGGGCCTTCGGTACCCGTCATGGAGGTGCTCCTTTCTGCAAAAATGAACCGCGATGCGGGCGGCTGTTGCAGTCGCCCGCATCGGTGAACGTCAATTTACGCGTTTTTAGTAATCCGACAAAATATCGTTAATCTGCTTCACCGCTTCCGGCATCAGCGACGTCGGGTCTTTCCCGTTCAGAATCATTTCGCCCACAACCTCTTTGTACTTCTCGCTAAACTCCGGATAAGCCGGATGCTGGAGGCGCGGCGCCACATCGTCGAAATGCTCGAATACCGTCCGGTATTGCGGCTGACGTTCGAAATACTGCTTGCCTTCTTCCGATTCGATCGCGCTCTTGCGCGTCGGCAAATAGCCTACCTTTTCCGCCCAATTGATGTTGTGCTCGGCGGAGGTCATAAACTCGATGAACTTCCATCCCGCTTCCTTCTCGCGCGCGTCCGCGCCTTCCATCAGCACGATGCCCGCGCCGCCGATATGGGATTTGCGCTCTTTGTCACCCGGGATAAACGAGACGCCCACCTCAAAGTTCGCGCTTTCCAGATACGTCTTGATCACCGCGGACGTGTGCTGGACCATGGCGATCTTGCCTTCCAGGAACATCGTCCTCATGTCGCCGGACGCGCCTTTGCCGAAGCCCATATGCAGCGAGCCGTCCTGCAGCCATTTGTAGAAGTTCTGAATCCAGCGGAGGCTGTCCGGCTGATCCAGCGTCGACGCCGTCATGTCTTCGTTCAGAATGGAGCCGCCGCCGTTGGAAATCCACGGATCGTAGTACCATGTATCCCAACCGGGTACGGAGAACGCGTAACGGGTCGTTTGGCCGCCTTCCTTGAGCGCGACTTTTTGGTTGTACGCTTCGATGTCGTCCCAGGTTTGCGGCGGCTCGACGCCGAGCTCGTCAAGCAGCGTCTTGTTGTATATGAATACGCTGGTGCTGACAATGAGCGGCAAGCCGTACTGCTTGCCGTTATAGGCGTACGCTTGCAGCATGCCTTGCGAAAAATCGTTCAGATCGACCTGGTCCCGCTCAATATAAGGCGTCAAATCCGCAAATACGCCGCTGTCCGCAAAGTTCGGCAGCACCGACACCTCCACATTCGTGACCGCCGGCACTTCTTTCGCCGCCACGGCTGCCTGGAGCTTCTTGTGCAGATCGACGTAAGCTCCCTGGAACACAGGCTCGACCGTAATGTGCGGATACTTCTTGTGAAACTCCGCAAGCATGTAATCCAGTCCTTCAAGCTGGGCCTCCGCGTGCGAATGCCAGTACTGGATCGTGATCGGCGTCGTGTCCTGGGCCGCCTCCTCCGCATCCAGAATGTCGCCGGAAGACGATGAGCCGCCGGAACCCGAGCAACCGAGGATCGAAGCGAATGCCATCCCCGAAACCGCCAGTACGGATAACGCTTTCTTGATTTTGTTCATGCAAATCCCCTCTCCAATATTGAAAGTTTAAGGCGCGGAAACACGCAAAAAAAAGAGAACATAAGAAAACATCAAGGGACACGGCTGAATGGCTGAGCCATAGCAGCATCATCGTCTCTTGGGGTTTCTCATGATCTCTAAACCCAACAGAATTTATAAAACTACGGTTTCCGGCGCAATTAAAGCGCTTACCTGTGGTACATTGTACCACACGATAATGGTCTTGCCAATACTTCAAATCGCTGGACAGCCCAAATCCGCATCGTTACATGGACTTTGTGCTTTGCGGAATCGCCCCTTTTTTCGGCAAAATCCACTGGTTCGATTCCAGAAAGACGACCTCCCGCATCTGTCGAATGCTGTCGATCGCAGCGATCAGTTTATGCTTGGGGGCTGACCTCAAGCTGATGCAAAGCTCCACTATCCGATCCGGATCGTCCTCCTTGCCGAACCGTTCCTCGCGCTTCATTTTCACGTTTTCAATCTGAAGATCCTGTTCATGGAATACGGCGGATATGTTTCCCAATACTCCGGGCCTGTCGTATATTTTGACGACGATCTCCTGACTTCTCCGATGTCTCATCAAATACTTTTCAAATTTGTTCAGCACGAACAAGCTGATCAGCACGACCAACGTCGTCAGGCAAGCGGCGTAGATGAATCCTGCGCCCACACAGAGGCCGATCGCCGCCACGACCCAGACAGACGCGGCCGTCGTCAGACCGGACACGGTCGATCCGGTCCGCAATATCGCTCCGGCGCCGAGAAAGCCGATCCCGCTGATGACCTGGGCGGCCAGACGGGCCGGGTCGACCCGAACGTTCTCTTCGGCCACGAAATCGGAAAAACCGTAGATGGACAACAGCATGATCGCGGCCGATCCGATGCATACGAGCATATGCGTGCGCAGTCCCGCCGGGTGGTTGCTCCATTCCCTTTCGAGCCCGACCAGTCCCCCGAGCGCCCCGGCGATCAGAATGCGAATCGTCAGATCGATCTCGGTAATATACCATATCGAATTCACGGATCTCCCACCTCCCTTCTTCCGCGGCAACAAAATACCTCTTTGAAAAAAGCGCAGACCGATTCTGTCCGCATCTTCTCCAAAGAGGTTTCTCCATGTCTCTACCGCTTGGCATCCGCTTGTTTTCGATTTTTCGATTATACGATTTTACGAATTTACGAATTTACCATAAATGAGACGAGCCGACGGATACCGCTAACGCTCCCGCTTTCAGCGCATCCGCAATTTCCTCATGATTGCCGACCAGACCTCCGGCGATGATCGGCAGCGGCGTCATCTCCGTCATTTCGCGAATGATGCGCGGCATAATGCCGGGCATCACCTCGATCGCGTCGGGCTGGCTTTGCTCCGCCGATTTGATCGCTCTGAGGACGGCGCCCCGGTCGATCAGAAACGTTCGCTGAATGGCCATTAATCCGACATCCTTCGCAATCCGGATCAGATTGCTTTTCGTCGAAATTATGCCGGTCGGCTGCACATACTGCGCGACATAGTCCACGCCGCTCCGATCGGCGGCTATGCCTTCGATAAACTCCATATGCAGAAAAACGTGCTTGTTCGCCGTTTTCACCCGCCCTACCAGTTCCTTGACATTAAAAATCGAGCCGACAAGCAAAAAGATGACGTTTACATCGCTGTTGATCGCCTGCTCCAATTCCTCCACCTTCTGCACGGCCGCGATCGTCTGATGCTCGACCAAGTCGACTATCGGGTACAAACCGTCTCCCTCCCTTATCGTATGACACCAAGTGAAAGCGACGTCATTATACCACGATTCGCTACAGCCGGACGACCTCTTTAATGCTCGGCACAATATATTTCGGACGGTACGGCCCGCGCTCGGCCATCTCCCGGGTGCCGACTCCGGTAAGCACCAGGACGGACATCATCCCGGCGTCATTGCCCATTCGAATATCCGTTTCCAGACGGTCGCCGATCATGAAGCAGTCTTCATAGGGAAGCCCCAAATGGCTGACCGCCGCTTCCGCAGCCATCAACGAAGGCTTGCCGGCAATCAGATCGATCGGTTTCCCGGTCGCGGCTTCCAGCGCCGCGATAAACGTCCCCGTATCCGGCACCTGCCCCCGGTCGAGCGGACAGGTGGCGTCCGGGTTGGAGGCGATCACCTTGGCGCCGCGCATTGCCGCCTGGTATACGATGTTGAGCTTGTCGTACGTAAACTGCCGGTCCCACGACAGGACGATATAGTCCGCTTGCTCGCTGCGATTCGTCATCGGTATTCCATGTTCGGCAAGCTCGTCCTGTATCGGTTCTTCGCCGACGACATACACGCATTCCGCCGCTTTCAAATGCTTCTGCAAATAGCGGGCGACAATTTGCGACGAATTCAGAACGTCGTCCACGGTCGCGGGAATTCCCATCTTCGTTAATTTGTCGGCATAAGACCGCCGGGTCGCGATCGGTTTGTTCGACAGGAATACGACACGGTCTCCCCGCGCTCGCAGCTCCTGAATCGCCTCCGCCGCCCCGTCGATCATCTTGTCGCCCAAATAAACGGTTCCATCCAGATCAAACACGTAGCCTCGCACAATCGACTTCCTTTCGCTCATCATGATAGAAAATACAAAAAAGCCCTTAACCCATGTAAACATTTCCTTCCTGTGACAGAAGGATCCGATTACGGGTAAGAGCTTTCTCTGCGACTCAAGCCAAACCGCTGGTTATGAAATTATGCATATCGTAAGATGAAATCAAAAATTTGTCAACGATATTTTGAACCGCATAATTGTGCGATAGGTCGGCGGCCTCTTGACAAAGCGGGACGGCAAAGGAATAATCGAGGTAGCAGAAAGCGTTTTCCGGAGTATGGCGCAGCAGCGCGACCGCTTGCTCCGGAATCGTCCGGGGAGAGAATTGGCGAGAACCCGAATGCGAAAAGTTTCCGGCCCGAGGGCATCGTCCCTTTCGAAGCCGCGCGACGTTTTGCGTTCCGGGTTCTTTCTTGTTTTCTGCCGGATTAGCTGCCTGCCGCATTCCATATTTGCAAAGGAGGTTTATGATGAGACAGCTATTCAACAAGGCGCCGGCCGCCATACTGCTGGCAGCGACGATGCTGTGGGGAATTGCCGGATGGCTGCTGCCGCCATCGGCTCAGGCGTCTTCTTCCGCCTATCCGTATCTGATGATTACGGAAGTGACGCCGGATTCGTTGAAGCTGGACGGCCATTCCGGAACGCCGGACGCGTTCGAATTTATCGAGCTTTATAACCATAGCCCCGACCCGATCAACTTGAACGGCTACAAAATCATCTACGAGACGCCGACGGTTTACCGCTGGCCGATTCAGGAAAATAAAGTGATCCAGCCGTACGGCACGATGGTGCTGTGGATCAAATCGGTGCCGGAGGCGGCATTGGCCGACTTCAACCGCAATTACGGCACGCAGCTGGAGGAAGAGCAGGTCTACGAAATTTTTGCCGCCGGCATGGCCAATTCGTCCAGCCGCAAGCTGACGATCGCCGCTCCGGATGAAACGCCGATCAGCACCGTTTCCTATACGGCTGCCGATGTTCATGAAAATGTCGGCATCCCGTATTTGTACCCGGTTGACGGCAGCATCACGATGAGGAAGCTGGCAGATACGGACCCGGCCACGCCAGGCAGCATTTTTCCCGGTCAGGCGCCGCCTGACGAGCTCGACGACGAAGCGCCGTCGGCGCCGACGGGAGTGGCGGCGATTCCGGGCGAGGGCAGCATTACGTTAACGTGGCAGGCCAATCCGGAAAGCGACCTGGCTTTCTATCACGTGTATACGAACGGCAGCCTGTCGCATATTCTGAAAGGCTCCCGCACAAGCTTGACGCTGACCCAACTGCTTGAAGGTACCGCCTATACATTCGAACTGTCCGCCGTCGATGTTGCCAACAACGAATCGGCCAAGTCGTCTGCTGTTGAGGCAGCGCCGGTCCCGATCCGCATTACCCAGGACGAAATCGGCATCGTGCCGCCGGGCGAATTCCCGGAATACGATACGTTCTTCCGCGTCAGCGAACCGGGGCCCGTCATTCCCGGATTGCTGCAGGACCTTGTCCCGCAAGGCATCGCTTACGTTCCGGAGCTGAACGGCCTGCTGGTGTCCCATTATCGGAATGACGGCAATCCGAGCGTTCTGACCGTGATCGACGCACAATCCGGGGAGCTGGTCAAATCGCTGCATCTGTACAATGAGGACAATACGCCTTATACCGGACATGCGGGCGGCGTGACCGTCAGCCGCAGCCATGTCTGGATCTCGTCGGGCGGAAAGCTGTTCCGGCTGCCGCTTGATGAGCTTGTCGATGCGCCGGACGGGGCGAAGCTGAAGTTTGCCGGACATTTCGAAACCGGCACCCGTTCTTCCTTCGCCGTGTACGCGGACGGAATGATATGGACCGGCGAATTCGCCGCCCAAGGCTACGAGACCGACCCTTCGCATGAAATGACGAACCGGGACGGCGAGCCGCATAAAGCGTGGATGACCGGCTTCCGTCTGGATGAGGAGACCGATATGCTGCCGGACGGCAAGCAACCGCCAGGCGGAGGCGCCGTTACGCCGGATTACGTACTGTCCATCCCCGACAAGATTCAGGGTGCCGCCATCTATAACGGGACGATCGCGCTCAGCCAGTCGTACGGCCGAAACAACGATGCGACGCTGCTGTTCTATCCGCAGGTTTACCAGGACGCGCCGCACCGGTATGTCCAGATCGGCGGCGAACAAATTCCGGTCTGGTTCCTCGACGGCCAGAGCGAACGGAACCGGCTGACCGCACCTCCCTTGTCCGAAGGGATAATCGAACATAACGGCATCCTGTATGTCCTGTTCGAATCCGGGGCAACGGAATATCGAACTTCCGCCAAGTACCCGCTGGACCGGATCCGCATGCTCGACCTGCAGCAGTTGGCATCGGGCTGCGAGCGGGCAGCGGAACAATAGCCGGTGTTACGGGGACAAGTGGTTGACCGCCACCATGC
>NZ_BOVJ01000006.1 GCF_018403665.1 Paenibacillus cisolokensis | reverse complement strand
ACTTTGATCTGCAACTGCAGACTGTATGCCGCTTTCCCGAAACGCCGAACGGCCGCGGGTTTGCTTATCGCCCATAGGAATTAGGAAAGGAGCGGAATCATGACGGAGCTTAACGTAACGTTGGACAATTTGCCTATACTGGAGTGCCTCGGTTCGGAAACGCGCGTCCGGATGATCGAGATGCTTCGCGAACAGCCGATGAACATTAAAGATATGGCCCGCGCGCTCGGTATCTCTTCGGCGATCGTGACGAAGCACGTCCAGAAGCTGGAAGAGTGCGGCATTATTCGGACGGAAAACCTGGCCGGCAAACGGGGCATTCAGAAGCGCTGCACGCTCGCGATCGAGCGAATGACGCTTCTGTTCCGGAACGAAGGCGATGAAGCCTCGTCCAATCCGGACAGGCTGACCGTCTCGATTCCGGTCGGCCAATATACGGCCTTTGACGTGAAGCCGACATGCGGCCTCACCTCGCACGAGAAGCTGATCGGCATGTTGGACGATCCGCGGTATTTTGCCGATACCGAACACGTGAAGGCCGATCACATCTGGTTCGGAAGCGGCTATGTAGAATACCGCATACCGAACTATTTGCTCGCCAGCCAGCGGCTGAAGACGATCCGCATTTCGCTCGAAATTTGTTCCGAAGCGCCTGCTTACCGGGAGGATTGGCCTTCGGACATCACCTTCTCGCTGAACGGCACGCCGGTGCTGACCTGGACCTGCCCCGGCGACTTCGGCGGCAGGCGCGGTCTCTATACGCCTGCATGGTGGCCGCTCTCGTCGACGCAGCACGGGCTATTGAAGACGGTGACGGTGTCCGAGGACGGCTCGTACATCGACGGTGTTCGCATGTCCGACGTGACCGTAACCGATCTCGGCATCGCGCCCCGCAAAGAAATAACGCTGCGCATCGCATCTCCTGCGGACGCCCGCCATCCCGGCGGCGTCAGCCTGTTCGGCCGCCGGTTCGGCAATTACGATCAGGATATCGAGGTGATGCTGGAATACGGCGACTGAGCGTCAGACGCCGTCCGGCAAATACTCGCCGATCAGCGCGAGGCACACGATCGCATTGATTGACCACTGTGACGCCGTATTCGTGGATATCCACGGGATTTCCCACATGGCGCGCACATATTCCCGGCGCGGCACTTCGACGGCAGCCGGAGCATACGGCACCGTCCAATGACCGGATTCTCCAAGCAGCAAGCCCCACGCTTCCTTCGCCAGCGCCCGTTCGCCGCGACGGGCCGCTGCGAACGCCATCATCGACGTTGCCAGCATCGGGATCCCCCAGCTTTCGCCCGTTATTTCCCCGTTCGTGCGCCTTGCCTTCTCTTCGCGCGGAAGCGTATAAAATGCGCCGAACTCCGCCAGCATGTCGGACCATTCGGGGTCGTCCAGCAGACCGGCCAGCTCGATCCACACCTGCGCCCCGCCCATGCAGATCATCAGATGGCGGCCGTCATAATTTTCGTGCCCCATATGGAACAGCTTGCCGCTCTTCGGGTCGTATCCGAACACCGGTCCCGTCAGCAGACGGTACGGCGCCCGCTTCAAACACTCGATGCCTGTTTTTATTTTGTGCAGATAACCGGCATCCTCGTAGCGCTCCCACTGCACGAGCCAATTCGAGCAGAACGCGGCCCAGTCCGGACCGCTGCGCGTATGGGTCGGAAATTCGTCCTTCGGGTAATAGGACCTCATCGGGTCGATGAAGGCAGTGGCGTAGTCGGCGTCCTTGACGCCGTCCATCACGTCCCCGATCCGCTCGTCCGCGGTCAAATAATAGTAGTAACGATGAAGGCCCGCCATCGCAATACGCGCTTCCTTGCAGCCGCAGCCCCAATGCAGCACATTGTGCCGCGAGCCGAGACCGCTGTACTCCCCGATATGGTAGGCGTCCGTCTCGCTCGTATGCCGCGTCATCGCTTCCGCCATCCTAAACGCGTCTTCCCGGCCGGAACGCAGAAACATGTACCAGAGCCAAATATTCGGCGCCAGCTCGGTGTTTTGCCAGGCGCAGCCGCCGACGTCGTAGCGCCACTCGTGGCGGACCGGGTCGTAGCTGTGCATGACGTCGCCGTAATCCCAAAAGCCGTACCATCCCCGGCGGTCGACCTCTTCCATGTAAAAGGCGAGCAGCGCATCCAGCGTCTCCTCGATTCTCGCCTTAGCCGGCGTGTCCCGCGACGGCAAGCTCAGGACGCCGAGCGCTCCGGTATCGCGGTAGCGGGAAGGCTCGGCGATAAGCAGGGAGGGCGCTTCCTTCTCATCGATATAGTCGTCCAGCCGGTCGAGGGAAGGCGTCTCTGCGCAGCACCAAATCGTCAACTCGTTCGTGTTCGCAATGCCGTAAGGGGTGCTCCTGAGCTCATCGCTTCCTTCGTAACACGACCGTACATGCGTCTTCGTATCATAATGGCGCAAATCCATCGCGGCGCCGTCGGGGGACCACAGCCATGCGGTAAGCAGCGCCTCGTTCCCCGCAAGCGCTTCCGCTTCCAGCGAAGCGGGCGCCTTCTGCCAGAAAGCGCGCTTGCCGACGGCAAGACCGCCACTTTCGCCGCCGGCATACAGCAAGCCGCGGGCGCGCCTGCCGGATGCGGCACGAATCCAGGCGCAGCCTTCCTCCGTGCGCTTGGCAATCGTATACGAATCGGCCGTCAACTGCGTCAGCTTGAAGCTGTTCCATACCGGCGAATCCTCCAGCATCCGGATGAAAGGTCGGTCCTCAGCCTCGTCGAATGCGATCGGGCGGCCGGCCGCCTGTTCCCGGTAAAGTGCTTCGTGACGGCCGCGCGTCCGGAATGTCGCCAGTCCCTTGGGCGACTCGGCGAACCAGCCGTCATCGCCGGCGAGGCGTACATGCCGGTTGTAGAGCGGTCCGCGCATCGGAACCGCAAACGACAAGCCGATGCCTTTGATGTAGTCCTGGTGCGGATTGCCGTCATAAACGAACGTGTGAACGAGCCGAATCGAATCGACGCCGGCATAGAAGTACAGCCGGAGGGTAAACGGCAGCCACCGCCGCTCGCCGTCCGCCGACGCGTGACGCCCGGTAACCTTCACAACGGCCCGGACCGGGCCGCTCTGTTCTGCCGCAACATGCTCGACTTCGCCCGCGAACGGCTCCTCGACGGTCGTCCTCCGTCCGCCTGCGGTATGGCGTTCTTCCCGGATGCCAACCAGCCGTCCGCCCGAGCAGACGATGCGGCCTTCTTTCGCGATTTCCCGGATGACCAGCGGTCCGCTGCGGCCGATCCGGCAGCGAATGACGCCGGTATCGACGATCACCTCGCCGGCGTCCTCCGTGACCCTCAGCCTCCCGTCAGCTTCACTGCCGGTCGCCCCGGCAAGCAGCCGCCAACCGGAATCCGCCGCTGCCGGGCCGAATACCGCCGCATGCGCCGTCCACTTCACACTGCCGTCGGGCCAAAAAGCGGTCGGCCAGCTTTGCACCGGCACATCAGTTCCGTCAGAACAGCGGAGCGAAAACAAAGCATCCCGGCGAAGCTCGCCCCGCTTCCACGGCACGCCCCACGTCGTCCCCGCGCGCAGGCGGGGCGTAGCTCCGAGCCATCGAAGCGGTACGCCTATTGTTCCTTCCACCCCGACGCCCACAGCCGTCTCTGTGGCGCGCACAGCCGCCGCTCGACCGGGAACAACTTCGTGCACGGCTTCCCCGACGCCCACAGTTGCCTCCTCCGCTTCGCCTCTGCCCGTCCCACGGACCGATTCGGCAGCCCTTGCTTCGCCGTCGGCCGGCTCGCAGCCCGCAGCTGCCTCTTCCGCCGCGCCTTCGACCGGCGCCTCACACGCAGCGGCTTCGCCCGTTCTCCATGCCGAACCGGCCTCCGCCAGGTCGCTTGGCGGCTTTCGTTCCGGCGCCTTCCGTTCCTCCATCGCTGACTCCTCCTTTATTCGCACCAGCGGATGCGGTGCTTACGCCATTTGCACCGACGAATGCGGATGCTACTGCACCGACGGATGCGGTCCGTATAATATTCGCACCGGCGGCGCGGCACTTCTGCCATTCGCACCGGCGGATGCGGTGCGTATGCTATTCGCACCGTCGTACGCGGTGCACCTGCAAGTCCGAATATTCCGCAATAAGCGGCGCCATCTGACGGAACCCGATACTGCCGCCGCCCCATACCGGCCCGAACGATTCATCATCCGCATAGTGAAAGATCGTCAGCCCGTCAATGGAGAAGCGGATGTCCTTCCCGCATTTGATCAACTGCAGCCGGTACGGCGAATCGCAGTCCGCAACCGAAGGAAGCGGATCCGCCCCCTGGGCGACGAGATGAAAGCCGTAGCTCTTGCGCAGATTGCATGTCCGGAAGCGCCTCTCCGAAGCGTACATACGCCGGAAATACGAGACGTGATAGGCGTCGATGTCTCCGTGATGATACTGCTCGTACGGTCCGCAGCGCGCCGCCAACGCCGGGTCGAGCACATGCTCCCCGCCGCGCCCCCGCGCGGCGAAGAACAGAATCGCAAGCCCCGGTTCCCGAATCGGTCGAAAGCTCCAGCTGATCGCGACGCCGTCCGGGAACGGCTCCGGACACCAGAAGACGATGTTGGCGGTCTGGCCTTCCGACAGCTCGCGCACGCTCTCCAGCCGCATGCGGCCGAGCGGAAACGTCGCCGCCCCGTCCCCTTCCATGACGAACCGCTCCGTATCTCGTTCGGACGCCAACGCGCGTTTTATAGATCAAATCGCCCATCTCAAACGCTATCCCGCCCATGTGCCCTCCATGCCCGCCAAAATCTTCATACCTGAATCCGCCTTTCTAAGCTTGAGTACAGTTACGGTCCCGAAACCGCCGGACACTTCATTGCTTGGCCGCTTCGTACAGCTTATTGATTTCGTCGATATACTCCTGCCCGCCGGATTTCAGCCACAGGTTCTCCGCGTCCAGCAGCCCCTGGTCGTCGATCTGCCCGACAATATACTTGATGCGCGCGTCGGCGACGATATTGTCGAGCTGCTGGCCTTTCTGCGCGTAGACTTCGGAGATGAGCGGCTCGGCCGGGTTGGCGACGACGATCGCCTCGTTCGCCTTCTGCACCTCGTCGACCATCGTATTGATCGCCGTCGGCTCGAGCGTCGGCATCTCCGGACCGATAAACATCAGCATCTGGTTCATCGATTCGAGTTCGCTGACCAGCCCCACGTTGTCGGGCGTCGTCAGCACCTTGATATAATCGCCGTTCATCTCGTAATGCCGCCCCTCGACGCCGTAGCTGAGCAGCGTCTGCATCTCGACGTCGTTCAGTTTGTCGAGGAAGTCCAGCACCCGCTTCAGCTGCTCCTCGTTTTTGACCGCCGATTTGGATACGGCCAGTACGCCGGAATATCCCGAAGTCGGCATGTCGCGCTGCCCTTTCGGCCCGGCCGGCGCCTGATAGACGGCCGTATACGGCTCGTCGCGCTTCCCGTACTTCTCCTGCATCGCGCCGTCCAGCCGCCGCGCGTTGTCCGCCACGTCGACGAACGCACCGGCCTGGCCGTTCACGAACGGATCGTTCCAGACGGCCGAGTCCATGACGGCAAAGTCCTCGTTCACGAGCCCTTCCTCATACAGCTTGCGGAAAATTTCAGCGCTTCCTTGTACTCCGGCGTCATATGGGTCGGGACGAGCCGGCCGTCCGCACCTTCTCCCCATTTATTCGGCGCGCCGAACCATACCTGCATAATGTCCCAAGGGCCCGCATACTTCGTCACGACGATGCCGTACGTATCGTCCTTGCCGTTGCCGTCCGGATCGTCTTCCTTGAACGCCTTCAGGATGTTGTAGAATTCGTCGATCGTCTTCGGCGGCTCGAGCCCGAGCTTCTTCATCCAGTCGGCGTTCAGCGTCACGCCCATCCGGCCGAGCACCCGTCCCCGGTAAATCCCGTACGTTTTCCCGTCGATCGAGGAATTGTTCAGCACGATCGGATTCGCCTGGCTGAGGTTCGGATAGTCTTTCAAATACGGCCCAAGCTCCCAGAACGCGCCGTTTCGCGCCGCATTGATGAAGCTGGCCGAAGCGCGGTCGGCGACCATAATATGCGGCAGCTGTCCCGAAGCGAGCGTAATGTTCATTTTGTCGGGGTAGGAGCTGTTCGGCACGAATTGCATCGTAATGTTCGTGTTCGTATACGCTTCCAGCGCCTTCAGCACCGGACTGTCTTCGCCCGGAAGCTCCGTATTGAACGCCGGAACCATAATCGTCAGATCGAGCGGCGGCTCCTCCTTGCTCTGTTCCGGCGGCTGCCCGGACGATCCGCCGTTCTGCGCCGCCGGCTCCCCTCCCGGATCATCCGTCTTGCCGCCGGCGCAGGCCGACAGCAGCGACAGCAGCATCGCCGCCGCGAGCAGAAGCGTGGCCAAGTTGCTTCCCCTTTTCCCGTATCCTTTCATCGATTGTCCTCCCTCTTTTCGCTTGATTTTATATAGATCGCCGCTTGACGGCGCATCTAGCCTTTGACATCTAGCCTTTGACCGAACCAAGCAGCACGCCCTTCGCAAAATGCTTCTGCAAGAACGGATAAACGAGCAGAATCGGAACGGTGCCGACCACGATGACCGCCATCTTGATCGATTGCTCCGGAGGCTCGACGAAGTTCGGATCCATTGCGGACATATCGCCGACGGCCAGCTGCGACAGCATAACGATTTCGCGAAGCAGCACCTGCAGGGGCCACATCGTATGGTCGTTTAAATACAGAAGCGCCGAGAAAAAGTTGTTCCAATGGCCAACCGCGTAAAACAGTCCGAACGTGGCGATGACCGGCTTGGACAGCGGCAGGACGATGCGCCACAGTACCCCAATGTCGGTGCAGCCGTCGATGCGGGCCGACTCCTCCAGACCGGCAGGCAGCTGCTGAAAAATTTTTGATAATGATCAGGTTGAACGCGCTGATCGCCCCCGGCAAAATGACCGCCAAATAATTGTCGAGCAGACCGAGCTCCTTCACGACAAGATAGCCGGGAATCATGCCGCCGCTGAACAGCATCGAGAAAATAACGAGATTCAGCACCGCGTTGCGTCCGATCAGGTCTTTGCGCGACAGCGCGTACGCCATCGATAAGGTAAAGGCAAGATTCGTCAGCGTGCCGAATACGGTGATGAAGACGGATATTCCAATGCTGCGAAATAGCGTGGCGGACGAAAAATATAATAGTACGCGCTGAGCGACGGATCGCGGGGAAACAGGAAAAACTTGCGCTCCATCAGCTCGACCTCGGTTGCGAACGAACCGGCGATAATATAGACGAACGGCAGCACGGTAACCGCCGCGAACAGCGCCAGTACCAAATAGTTCAGAACGTCGAACGTTTTCTCGCCCAATGTATCGTATTTGGAAAGCACTCGCCTTCCCCCTTTCCGGTCTAATAAAGCCCTTCCTGCCCGAACCGCTTGGCAAGCCAGTTGCTCCCGTACACGAGGACGATGCCGACAAGCGATTTGAACAGCCCGATCGCGGTGCTGTAGCTGAACGCCCCTTGCGTAATGCCGACGAAATAGACGTACGTATCGAAGACGTCGGCGACGGTGCGGTTCAGCGAATTCGTCATCAGAAAGATTTGCTCGAATCCGTTGTCCAGGAAATTGCCGAGACGCAGAATGAGCAGGATGACGATCGTGCCCGTGATCGCCGGCAGCGTAATGTGCAGAAGCCGCTGGAAACGGCTGGCCCCGTCGACGACGGCCGCTTCGTATTGCTCGACATCGACCGAAGCGAGCGCCGCCAGAAAGATGATCGTTCCCCAACCCGTTTCTTTCCACATGATCTGCAAAATGATGAGCGGCCGAAACCAATCCGGGTCGGACAGCATGTTGATCCGGTGGCCGGTCAGCTGCACGATCAGCTCCTGCAGGACGCCGCCCGTCGTCAGCAGCACGTACGTCATGCTCGCGACGATGACCATCGAAATGAAGTGCGGGATGTAGATGAACGTCTGAACGAGCCGCTTGAAAATGCCGACCCGGATTTCGTTCAGCAGCAGCGCCGCGATAATCGGAGCCGGGAAGAAAAAGACCAGATCGTATACCGCCAGTATGAACGTGTTGCGCAGCAGCCGGAAAAAGTCGGGGTTCGTGAAAAAGGTTTGAAAATGGCCGAGTCCGACCCAGGGGCTGTTCCAGAAACCGAGAAACGGCGAGTAATTTTGAAAGGCGATCAGAACTCCCCACATCGGCAAATATTTGAAGACGAGAAAATATAGCAGACCGGGCAGCAGCAGCAGGTACAACCAGCGGTCCTTCTTCATTCGGCCAACCCAGCTTCTTTTCGTTTTGGCCCCGCGGTTCGCGGACAGCGTCGGCTGCGGATGTGACAAACGATTTCGCTCCTTTCCCGCGAAAATTCGCTTCCTTGCATGAGCCACAAGCCGATTCGGCGCCGTTGCCGTTTCGGTTGCGCACAGTTCTACTATCACCTCTCGCGAAAGCGATTTCAACTTCACATTTTTGCATTTAAAAAGCCTTGCGCCGCAAGGCTTTTCCGGAAGCGATGCACTTTTTTGGCCGGATATCACTTTATTGCGCTACGCCATTTCGCGGAATTTGCCCGGCGGCACGCCGACATGCTTTTTGAAGATACGGTTGAAATAGCCCGGCTGGTAACCGACCTCCTCCGCAATGTCGGTAATTTTTTTGTCGGACTCGCGAAGCAGCGCCTTTGCCTTCCCGATCCGGATATCCGTCAAATAATCGATAAAGTTGACGCCCGTCGTCTGCTTGAACAGCTTGCTCAGCGTATAGGGCGTCGTACCGGCCAGATCGGCGCACGCCTCCAGCGAAATATCCCGCATATAGTGCGCGTGCATATACTCGATTGTCCGCTCGACCATCCGCTTCTGCTGCGCTTTCGCTCTTGCCTCCGCGGCGCGCGCGTACGAGGCGATGACATGCGTCTCGATCCAGCGCACCATCTTTCCGGGTTCGCGCATTCGGAGCAGCTGCTCGAACCAGTCTTCCCCTTCGGTCATGGCTTCGCTTTCGAGACCGGCTTCCAGGATCATATGGCGGATACCGGCGAGCAACTGCAGCATCCCCTGCTTCACATCGTATTCCGTTCCGCGGTGCGACAGCATCTCCTCCAGGAAGGCGCGCACGGCCCGGCCCGCTTCCTGATATCTTCCCATGCGGAGCGATTGGACGATCTCCTGCTCGAGCGCGAACGGATATTTCGCCTTCTCGCCTCCGGGCTGCCGCTCTCCGCTTACGAGGTCGATCAGCTGGTTCTGGTCGCCGAAGATGCGAAAGCCCGAAGCCCGCACCATTTCCGCGAACAGAGCCGGCACATCCTTGACCATGGCGGCCGGCTTGCCGATCGTGACGGTCAACTGCATCCGAAGGATGCGGTTCACGGCGAGCGTCAGCTCTTCGGCCAACGCATGCAGCCGTCCGCCGTTGTCCGGCTCGTCCGGCATCGCCACCAGCAGGCCGATGGACAAATTGTAGAACGGGATGACGCCGAACTGGCCGAACCGCTCCCGCGCCAGCTCCTCCATAATGTTCGCCGCCGTGAAGGAAACGAGGCTTTCGTCTCCCGAGAACCGGTCGGAGACGCTTCCGTAGCCGGTCAGCTGGATATGAAGCATGCAGAACCGGTGGCCTTCGACATGCCAGCCGTAGCGCTGCAGCCGCTCTCTCAGCTCTTCCTCCGAATATCCGTACAGATGCCCTTGCAGAAGCTGCTGCAAAAATCCGGTCCGCAAATAGGGCAGCTGCCGGTTCAACCGTTCCTGAAGCTGACGGCTTTCCCGGGTGATATGCGTCCAGCGCCGCTCCAAATATTGAAACTCGTTAAGCCGCAGCGCCTCCTCGTCCCCCGCTTTCTCCGGCGAGAACAGCTTGATCAGCCGGGCGACCGGGGAATAAATCCGGTTCGAGGCGAACCACGACAGCCCCAGCGCGGCCAGCAGGCCGAGCATGCTTACGTTGATCAGAATCCGGGACGTGACGACGACCGGCGAGACGATCTCGGTCAGCGGCGCGGCGGAGACGAACGTCCACTCCGTCTGAACGCGCTGCATCGTACCGTACGACACCGAATAGGCGACGCCGTCGTCCTCGAACACGAACGTGCCCGTCTTATCTTCCCGCGCGGCGACGGCATCGCGAAGCCGTTCGTTCGTTTCGGTCTCGGGGCTGTCGGACAGCAGCACATGTCCCTCGCTGTCGAGCAGCATCGTAAACCCTTCATGATACGGCGTGAGCGTCCGCATCAGATTCAGCAGCTTTTCCCGCTTGACCGTCAAGAGCAGCGCGCCGAACGGCGCCGTGCTGTCGCCCGGCACCTTGTGCACCAGCATCAACTGGCCGTTCCGGACGTCCCAATAGACCGTTCGCGGATCGGCAAGCCTGCTCTTGTAGGATGAGATCGCCGCTTCGTCGTTCAGCTCGTAGTAGCCCGGACGGAACAGCACCGGCTGATCCGATTCCCGTTCGACATACAATTCCGCGTCTTTGATCAACGGATGAGAGCCCTGCAGCACGACAAGCGTCTTGCCGATGTCCCAGGTCTGCTGGAAATAATAAACGAAATCAAGCTGACGCAGCCCCGGTCCGAATTGATGGTCGAACGCCCAGTGCGCAAGACCGAGCTCCAGATACTGCAGCTGATCGTCGATGTTTCGGGTCCGCTGCATGATCTGCCGCTGATGGAGCTTGCCGAGATGCTCTTCCATCTGGCCGACGGCGAACCCGTAAACGCTGGCCCCGACAATAAGGCCGGGGAGGCTGGCCGTAATCAGGAACAGGATGAGGCTTTTCCGGTAGAAAATCCCTTTGCGCACTCTGCGTTTCCAAACCTGCGACATGCGGCATCACCTCTCTATTGATAACGCTTACACAAACGAGCGTATGCGGTCTTTCGGTGGCACCATTATACCCGGATATGGAACCCCCCTCCAGCGAAAAATCAGACATCTTTCACCACAAAACCGGCGTTTTCGCAAACGGATGGAACTGCATGGCTGTCCGGACCATGCAATAACGAAAAGGGACCTCGCCAACTTTGGCAAAAGCCCCTCCCCTGGCGCCGCGGCCGGTCAGCTTTGCACGCGCGGCCTGGCCGGATCGCAATCCGGCATCGGCACCGCCCCCGATTCGGCCAGCTTGGTCAAATAGTAGCACTCCTCCCGGTACATATGATCGGGAATAAGCGGTACGATGCGGTCCAGCACTTCGTTCCCCAGTTCCATTTCTTCCAGTTCTTTCAGAAAATGCATGAACACCCGCATCTCCAGGTTGACGTCCCGGTGGAATTTGTGAAACGCCGGAAAATCTTTGAGACGGGTCCGCATAAACCCCGCCATTTCGACCGCCTTTAAATAAAAACTTTCGAAATGGCGTTGAAACTCCATACTTCGGCGAATGAAAGCTTGCTCCGTCAGATCGAAATCGCCGGCCAGCGATGCGGCATGGCCGATCGCGTCCTGCAGCCACAGCACATCGTGATGAAGCGGATGAAACTTCGGCACCGGCTTGCCGGCAAGAAGCTCCTGCAAAATGCGGAGATATTCCTCCAGCTCGTTCACCATATGGTTCAGAAACGTAGGCGTAAAACCGAGCACAACTTTGCCTGTCAGCAGCCGCTCCAGCAAATCCAGCTTGAAAGCGCGAAACGCTTCTGTCGTTTCGTTCGCCTTGCGGTTCAGCTGGCTTAACTGGTAGACCGCATCCGGGCGTCCGGCTTCGGCGAGCAGCCCGTCGAAACGCGCGATGAACGCCTGCGCCCGCTCGGCGTCGTTTCTTTCCTTGGGGGACAAAGCATGAAGGATTAGACGGGCGTGATCGCCCATAATTTGCAGCCAGAACCGATGCTCGAACAGCGCGTCGTTCACAGAATCCCTCCTTTATGAATTGGTGGCAGGTAACCCATTTCGGACGGTTGTCAACTGACAGCCTCTGCGCATCAGCGCATCCAGGAGGCGATAATGACGAAGAGAACGAACAGCGCATAGAGCACCATCGAAATGCGCATCACCGTACGTCTGTCCACGATGCAATCCCCTTCCCGGCACTACTCATCATCTGCTCTCTTCAGCCTGTCGAAGCAGCAGTCTCTTCATCCTATGTAGGCCGCAGCCTACACGTGCCTGTATCGCGGGCTCGCCGTATACGAAACGAAGCGGGCAGCCGTCCGGCCGCCCGCTTCGTTTTATTTAATAATTGCTCCAGAACACTTTGCCCGTCTCGTCCCTGTCGTCGTTCCATTCCTGTTTATAGCGCAGCAAACGTTCCCTCAATTGGGACGTCACGTTCTGATAGCCCGGCTTGCCGAACAAATTGTTCGTTTCCTGCGGATCCTCGTACAGATCGAACAGTTGGGTGACACGGACGTCTTTCCAGCGGTATTCGATAAGCTTGTACCTTCTGTCTTTCGTCCCGCGAATGACATCGGCATAGGCGAAATACAAGCTGTCCCGCATTTGCACCTTATCGTCCTTCAAAGCCGGCATCAAGCTTTTTGCTTCCAGCGACGCCGGAATTTGTACGCCGATCAGATCGCATAACGTCGGAAAAATATCAAAATGATACACGTAGGTGTTCCGGATTTCATTTTTGGGAATCCCCGGTCCGGCGAAAATTAACGGAATCCGGATGCTGTGATCGTACGTATTCTGTTTGCCGAACAAGCCGTGCTGTCCCATGGCGATCCCGTGGTCGGACACAAACACGATAATCGTATTTTCGTATTTCCCCTTGCGTTTCAGCGTATCGATCACTTTCCCGAGCTGATGGTCCATATGGCTGATCATGGCGTAATATTCCGCCATATGCTTGCGTACAATTTCCGGCGTTCTGGGATAGGGCGCCAGCACTTCATCGCGGTGATATTGCATGCTGAAATTAAAAGGATGCGCTTCCGCCAGATTGTCGGGCAAATGAATGCTGTCCGGATCGTACATCTCGATAAATTCATCGGGACAGCTTTTCGGATCATGCGGCGCCATAAATGCGAGATACAGGAAAAAAGGGTCCTCGCGGTCGTAGCTTTCCAGCCATTTGACGGCCGTTTCGCCGAACAGTTCGCTGGAATGTTTGCCCGGTACGATGCGATCGCAGTGCAGCCTCGTCACGGCACTCTCATAAAACGGATTGCTGATGAAATTTTTGACGTTATCGTACGCGCCTGTCGGATCGTAATCACAAACCGGCACGTTCCAATGATCCCACATTCCCGAGAAAAAGATATTGCCTCCGTCCTCAAAGCTTCTCGTGAACGATTCCGTTCCGTTGTGCCATTTGCCGACAGCGAACGTCCGATACCCCTCCCGGCGGAGAACTTCGCCCAGCAAAACATGGTCCTTCGGGATCGTTTCGCCATGATCCTCCCAACGGAACAACGTCTTGCCGGTATGAATCATAGCTCTGCTCGGCATGCAGACAGGATGGGTAGACCCGCCGGGCATATGGGCTTGCACGAAAGATGTCCCGTTTCTTACAATCTCGTCAAGATTGGGCGTCTTCACATCCTTGTTGCCCAGTGCCGCTATGGTGTCAAACCGCTGATCGTCCGTAATGACGAACAAAAGGTTCGGTTTTTTATCCATTTTCACATACACCTCTAGTACGTAGGTCTGCTTGCAGCTTTCAGATCGGGGCAGCCATTTCCGGCAATCGGGTCTGAATCAGCCTTTTACTGCGCCCATTGTCATGCCTTTGACGATATGTTTTTGCACAACGAGAGCGAGGAAAAAATCGGTAAAGAAAAGGTCGTGGCTGCCGCGCTCATACTCCCCCAATTGACGCTGTAAGGCTGCGACAGCCGCGAGATGCCTACCGGGAACGTCATGGCATTCGGCGTAGAGGTGAGAATTAATGCAAGCAGGAACTCGTTCCACGCCAGCATAAAGCAAAAATGACGGATGCCGCCAATCCCGGGCCGACAAGGGGCAGGGCGATTCGCCGGAAGGCGCCGAACTTGGAACAGCCGTCGATTTCGGCCGCCTCTCCGAGGCTTCTGGGCAGCTCGTCGAAAAACGCCTTCATCATCCAGATGGTAAACGGCATGTTCATCGCCGTGTAAATCAAAATAAGAGCAAGCTTCGTATCGTATAAACCAAAACTATTTAAAATAAAGAAAAAAGGAATGGCCAGCGCCATCGGATGAATGATCCGAACGACGAGCAACCAGGAAAGCAGGATGACGTCCAGCTTATAAGGCACCTTGAGCCATGACAGCGCATAAGCCCCCATCGTACCGATCGCGATTGAAAATACGGTCGAAACGGTAGCGACAATTACGCTGTTCCTCAAATATTTCGGATAATCCGATCCCCTGGAAAAAATAGTTCTTTATAGTTGTCCAGCGTAGGGCTGAACAAGATTTTATTGGACATGATGGAGATAAAATCTTTCAAAGAGGTCGCGATAATAAACAGGAACGGCATGATCGTTACGATAATGGCGATAACCAGAATCATATAGCGAATCATGTTGATTTTAGCTTTACTTGTCATTGGAATCTCCTGATCTGATCAGTTTGTTCAAGCTCCAGCTTAACAGCGCGCCGATCATGATAAGCACACCGGCAATGAGCGATCCGTAACCGAGCTCCCAATACCGGAAAGTGATCTTGTATGCGAACAGGCTGGCAAGTTCTGTCGCGTCCCCGGGTCCCCCCTGAGTTAAAATGACCACTTTATCGAAAGCTTTCAACGCGTCCAATGCTCTGAACAAAACTGCGACAAACAAGGTAGGTTTCAACATCGGAAGCGTCACATACCAAAACTGCTGCCATGCGGTGGCGCCGTCCACTTCCGCCGATTCGAACGGCTCGCGGGGCAGCGACTCGAGACCCGCAAGCAGGATCAGGTAGACATATGCGGTCCACTGCCAGATATCGCTCAGAATAATCGCCGCCATCGCGGCATTGGCGTCCGAAAGCCATCCGACTGCCGGAAGCCCTATCGCTTTCAGCGTCGTATTGATCAGGCCGAATTCGGGATTGTACAGCAGTCTCCAGATCAAGCCGACGGCCACCGGCGAGATCATCATCGGCAGCAGCAGTACGGCGCGGAGCGGTCCCGACACTTTAAGCCCTTGACTGACCAGCAAGGCCAGCGTCATGCCGAGAACGACTTCGCCGCCAACGCTTCCGGCCATATAGATCAGCGTTTTGAAAACGGAGGAGATGAACACTTGATCCGAAATCAATCATTTCCAATTTTCAAGTCCGGTGAACTGGATCAGGAATCCGATCTCCGTCAGTTCCACCTGACTGAACATTAAGCCGATTAAATTGAATATAGGATAGGCGGTGAAAACGAGAAGGACTAAACTTGCCGGCGCCAGCATCCAAAAAAGAAATGCCCGGTCCGTGCCGAATTTTTTAGAAAGCATCATGTTCCCCCTGTGTAAAACGGCTGCCTTTTATTTCGCGATTTTCGATGCTTCTTCCGCAATTTTGGCGAGCGCTTCTTCGCCGCTTATTTGCCCGATCAGCGCCTTGTTCAGGTAAAGTCCCAAAATATCTTCGAATTGGGGATAAATCGTGACTCCCGGCCGCGATACGGAATATTTAGCCGCTTCTTTCATTGCTTTCAAGTATCGGAGCTCCGGCAGATCCGCGATTTCGGAGTCGTAGACATCGCTTCGGATCGGTACGGCTCCCGCCTTTGCGTACTCAATTTGCACCTCTTTGGAGGTGATCCATTTCATAAAATCAAGCGCTGCCTCCTTGTTGTCGCTTCCTCTCGGAATGCCCATCAGGAAAGGACCGCTTACGCTTGCGGGGTTGCCGCCTTCTCCCGCTGGCGGTACGACATACCCGATCTTGTTTTGCACCACTGAATATTTCGGATTATCCATAAAGGAGTACTGCGCGGCTACGGTAAGTCCCATCGCCACTTTTCCCGTAGTCAGATAGGACATGACGTCCGCCTGCGTGACATCCCCGATATTGGGAGGCCCGTACTTGGTCATCAAATTCAGCCAGGTGTCGACCGCCCGTTTCCCGGCATCGTTATGAATGGTCACCGTCAAATCGCCGCTTGCGGCATCCGCAAACAGGCTGCCGCCATGCGAATACAGGAAGGGCAAAAAGTCGTACGCTACCCGGTTGCCTGTCTGACCGCCCGTAACAAATCCGTATATATTGTTTTTGGGGTCATGCACCTTTTGGGCAATGCTTTCGACTTCCTCCCACGTCTTCGGCGGAGCTACGCCGAGCTCCTCCAGAATATCGGTCCGATAGAACAGCAGCTGCAAATTGCCGTTAATCGGAAGCGTCATTAAAGTGCCGTCCGCGGTCGGATACTGTTTCTCTTTGTTCCATCTCGTAAAATAATCGTACTCCAGAATTTCCGGGTCCGGATTATAATTCGGATCCACTTCGTTAATCGGCGTTATGTAATCGACGGAATACAGCATTGGCAGCCATCCCTGATCCATAAATACGAGGTCGAATTCGCTGTGTTTTACTGCCGATGCCGTAACAAGCTTCTCGTAAAGCCCGTTATACGGGAAAACGTGCAGGTCGATTTTATGGCCTGTTTGTTGCTCATAGACAGGCGCCATCGCTTGGACCGCCGGCAGCCACGGCGAATCGTGCAGCGCGATGGAAATGACCTGACCGTCGGCAGACTTGCCGCTTCCTGCGGACTGGGCGTTTTGGTCTGCGGGCTTGCCCGCGGCATCCGTCGGTTTCGAAAGCGCGCTCCCTCGTTGCCCCGGCACCGCACACGCGGAGAGCAGCATCGCGAAAGCCAGAATAACCGTAACCACAACATTGATTTTCTTCATGAAGACTCCTCCTGTTGCCATTTTGTCAGCAAAGATTCCGCTCAAAAAGCCGGTTTCCCACGGCGAATTCCGGGAAAATTACCCCGAAAAAACAAAAAACATAGGAAATAAGGGCTGAAAAGCCCATCTCCTATGTCTCCAACGGTTTGGTCGACTTGGTCTATGTTTTTTTGTACCGAAAGGAACGCGGTTCCTTGCTTCGATTAAACCTACTAAAACAATAAGAATAATATAATGTTAGATCTTAACAATTCCTTCTACGCTTGTCAATGTAATTTTTAAAGAGCGAGACCGCCGGGACAAGCCCGGACGGTCTCTTCGCGTTCGATGCAGACTATCTCGCAAGATCATAGAACGGATTCATGATCCTCGCCTTGTAGAACGCCGCGCCCGGAACGGTGCGCATCGAATCGGGCTGGAAGAAATCGACGCTTTCCGTGCATCAATTGTTCCGCGTGCTGCAGCCGCCCTTCGGCGTCTTGGCATCATCGGTCACGGTCTGCACCACCTGACCGGACCATTGGTTGCCGACCGCCTTGACGCCGACGCGGCTGATCATGTCGGCTCCGGAATACGAGAGGTCAAGCGAATTGGTCGATATCACATACTGGTACACTTTGCCGCCGGAAGCGACCCACAACCGGTCAGCATCGCCGTAGACAGGCTGAATGTCGTGACCGTCCAGCCGGTCGACCTGCAGCCGGACGTGGACGCTGATTTCGGGAGCGGCCGCCATTCCGGAAATTTTCAGGCCGGCGATTTCGCTGTTTCCGATCGTCCACAATATTTCTCGGACAGGATCATCCCATAAGGCGCCGTGGGCGCTAGGCTGCTTGTATTCGGCATAGGTCGCGGAATCGCTGCCTTGGGAAGATTTTATCCGGATAAGCGCCAAAAACGCGCCAAAACCCACCTAACAAAAAAAACACTTGCGCGAACGGGCCGTTCGTGTAAATCTACAGTATAGAAATAATCTGCCTATGCGCCTAAGCCGGCTTTTGACTTTCGACACATAGGAAAAAGGGTGCCATTCGTACAAAATGCGGTTCAACTTCAATTTTTCGTTCGGCGGGCAGCTTTCCCCGGACGCCACCAGAAACTTTCAGCTCGATCTGGCGGCCAGCGGCCTGTTCAGCCTGTTTAACGTCGTCTTCAACCAGTTTTATATTCCGATGGCGATCGACGCCGGGGCCAACAGTTTACAGGTCGGCATTCTGTCGGCCGCCCCGGCGGTCGGTCTTATTTTCTCGCCGCTGTGGACCGGCTGGATCGAACAATCCAGCCCCAAAATGTTTACCATCATCCCCAACCTGATCGGCCGGGCGCTTATCCTGTTGCCGGCTTTGTTTGTCTCGCCCTGGGTATTTGTCGTCACGGCGCTCATCTTCCATCTGCTGATGGGCATCCAGGCTCCGGCCTACCCTTCGCTCATGACCCGGGTTTTCCCTGCCCATTACCGCGGAAGGCTGATGGGTTATGTCCGGGTGCTCATGGGTCTCTTGATGATTCCGATCGCTTCGCTTGTCGGGATCTGGTCGGACCGGTACGGTTCGTCCGGACCGCTCGCCTATGCCGCCATCGCCGGCGTCCTTTCGATCCTGATCTACTTCGGGTTGAAAGAAACGGTCGCTCCCGCTGAGCCATCCGGCGACAGGAAACGGCTGGCGCTGCGCGAACAGTGGCAATACGCCCGGCAAAACCGGGCGCTGGTCATTTTCTGATCGCCTCGTCGTTCAGCGGTTTCGGCAATATTCTTTCGCAGCCGCTTTACCAGCTTATCCAGAAAGAGCGGCTGGCGCTCAGTTTTTTTGAAATCGGGATGGCACGCACGACCTATTTCGCCTGTTTGCTGATCGCTTATTTCGTCATCGGCATTCTGATCGACAAATTCGATCCGGAAAAATTATCGTCTACGGCATCGCCGCTTTCGCCGTCGTGCCGATGCTGTACGGATTCTCCGAAAGCTATCCGGTCGTCCTGATCGGCAGCGGCATCCAGGGGATCGGCGACGCCATCTGGGATATCGGCATCATGGCCTATGTGTTCCGCCTCGCGCCCGGCCGGGAAGCGACCGTGTTCGGCCTGCACCTGCTGTTGTTCGGCATTCGCGGCACGATCGGCCCGCTGCTCAGCACCGGCCTGTCCGAGACGCTGCCTTTTTCGATCATGTTGTTTGCGGCTTCGATTTGCGGATGGGTGGGGGTTGTCATCTTCCTGCTTCCGATGATCCGGTCCCGCTTCCCTATCCGTCCCCAATCATCGGTAAATATCCGCCGGAATCATTCGGATAGCTAAAGCGATATCGGAATACGCGCGATATGCGCGGGGCGCCATCCATCATATCCCGGAAATAACCGGTTCGATCCAACTGATGCCGGCGCCGAACGCCGGCCGGTTCAGCCCGGCCGCGCGTCGTTCCGATATTCCGAAGGGGTGCATCCCATCTGCTTTTTGAACGGCTTGGCAAAATAGAATAAATCGCGGCAACCGGTCCGTTCGGCCACCTCGCCGATCGGACAATTCCGCAATAGCTCGCACGCACGCTTTGTCCGCTTCTCGGTCAAATATTTCGTGAACGTAACCTGCAGTTCTTTCTTGAACATCTTTTGGCTTCCTGATCACGAGGCTCGATAAACCCTTCTTCTATCCCATTTTAGATCCATCTTAATTGAACGTAAAGATCGTGCAAATTGTGATGGAAGCCCCAGCCGATTCCCATCGTATTCGAAACAATGGCTCTGATTCTATCCTCATATTGGTCGAACAACCCGGCTGTTTCGTCCTCGTTCACGGTTTTAATGACATCGGAGTACATAGACTCCATACTGTAATAAAACCGTTCATCTATATCGCCATAGGTCAGTGTGAAGGAGACGCCGCTTTCGACATAGATTAACTTCAATTCCAAACTGTACTTGACATTGCCGGTCAATCTTTCAAATTCCGAAATCGCTTTTTTAGCCTCTTGCAGTCTAAGCTTTGCATGACCGCGTTCAGGGAAAAATTCGTTCTCAATCTTTTTGCGATATTCATGAAATAAATTCTCTACCGCTTCATCGCCCAATATTTTTACAGCAAGAAACTTCTCTATGTCTTTGCTGGCACCGTAACACGCTTTGACCAGTTCAACCAGTTCGTCCCGACTCATTTGTTTCAAATGCTTGTTCAGAGCGGATTTGGTCAGTTTAACCGGCTTTTTCAATTCAGGTTGTTGGATTAGCGATTTGGGAATGAGCTTGTTCTTGTGCTTTTTAATATAACGTTCACTTCATCGCAGGAAAAACGTTCGGCATCATATTCCTGTCCAAGCCACTCCGTAAATTCTGCCCGTTCCGGATGATTCGGGGTGGACAGCGCTTCCAACATATGCTGGTATGCCCATGCGCCACCGACATCTTCCGGCGGACAATTGCGGGCTCCTCCCAGACAAACCGGAACAGGGTCGATTACTGTCGAAGAATCGATCCTTACCACAGTTACGGTGTGCCGCCAATCATCGCCGAAATCGTATGTGTAGGAAAAAACCGTATTTTCCTTGGTTACATGTTTCTGAACCGTTTCTCTGCGTGCATCCAGCACCTCGCGGTTTTCCATATATGAAAATGTCGGATCGGGCAACCCGATCGCTCGTTCATTCACGTGAAACTCGTACAAATGGTAATTATCCCAACCCATGATGAACTGGATCATTTCGTGCAGCTGATGAAAAGTCACATCCGGGTGAAATTGAAATTCCCGCCAAATCTTCGGATTAATTTCGTCCAGTTCGATTTTGCACGTATAGATCATTAACATCATCTTCTCCGTATCGTTTTTTTGGGGTAGCCAACTTTTCCAACTTTCAGTCTCTACTTGCATTGTAAACAAATCAATTATAACAGAATTGGTTGACATTACTAACGGTAATTTCATTCTTCCTCGCAAAAAAGACTCCCTATCCGACCGCTTGTCGGTGATAGGAAGTCTCCGGCAGACAACGACATCTCGCTTGGCGCAATGTCGGTTTATTTGGGAGCAAACAGCGTTTTATCCACGAATTGGTTCACATCGACTTTGGCGGGAAGCACCTGCAGCTCGTAAAATATGTCGCTGACCTGCTGGACCCTCTTGATATCGTCGTCGGTCACCGGACGGAAGCTTTGTTCCCCCCGTCCGACTACGGCTTTGGCCACGTCCTCTTCCAGCCGGGTTTGATTCTGGTATACCTTGGCATACTCGTCCAGGTTCCGATTGCTCCAATCCCAGGCTTTGGCGAAACGTTGCAATACATCTTGAATCGCGGCCCTTTTGCCCGGATCCGCCAGCGCTTTGTCGGATGCGGTCAAAAATCCGATGCCCGTATTGATATCCGTGCCGTCCCTGAGTACACGCGCCCCTTGCCCTTGGGCGATGGCATTGTACGGATCGAACGTGGCCCATACCTCGATCTTTCCGGCGGTAAACGCGGCGAGCGCATCCGTCGGCAGCACAAAGCTTATTTTTACGTCATCGACGGTAAGCCCCGCTTCTTTCAGAGCGCCGATGAGCAAATATTGGGCAATGCTGCCCTTGGCGGAAGAGACGACGACGGTTTTCCCTTTAAGATCGGCAATCGATTGAATCGGCGAGTCTTCAGGAACAAGAATCGCTACACTCTTGCTGGAGTTCGTCGTCGTAGCCACAATTTTGATCGGCACGTTGGAACCGGCCGCTTGCAACACAGGCGTATCCCCGGCGGGAGCCGTATCCACTTCACCCGACCTTACCGCTTCGAATAAAGGAGCGGCTCCTTGAAAATTCGCCCACTTGATTTTGTACGGCGTTCCTTCCAATACTTTGGCCGCCTCCACTCTCGCACGGTACCCTCCGGCTTGATCGCCCAACACCAGCGTCACCTGCGAAAGGTCGATTTTATTTTCTTCCGATTTAGTCTTTTCCGCTTGACCGCCAGCCGTACCGTTAACGGGATCATCCGGCTTTTCGCCGCAAGCGGCCAGAACGAGGACGGCAAGCGCCGCAATCGCCAAGGAAGCTATCATCTGCTTTCGTAAAACCGGTTTCTCTTCATCAATCAATCCACTCCCCAATATAAAATCCCGGTATCATGCAAAAGCGCAAATCAGAGAAGCACGTCAGGCTGTTCTTCGACCAGGATTTCATATAACGGCTGAAAATTGTACCACCCGCTGTCCGGCCTGGACAATTGCGAATGCGTAAGCTTCGCGGTCTCATGATCGATCGGTTTCGGATTTCCCGCCGCTTCGGCAAGAAGCTGCGCATGGCAGGCCCGATCCATCGCAATAAACCAGTAAGCCGCCTCATCGACGCTCGTTCCGACCGTCAGCAGCCCGTGATTTCGCAAAATAACCGCTTTATAAGAGCCGAGCGCCTTGGCAATTCGTTCGCCTTCGCTTTGATCCAGCACGACTCCGCCAAAGTTGTCGTATAAGCCGTGGTCCTCATAAAAAACGCATGAATCCTGCGTTAACGGGTCCAGCAATCTTCCCAGGGCAGACCAAGCCTTCCCGTAAAGCGAATGCGAATGCGCGGCGGCGATGACATCCGGCCTCGCCCGGTGGATCTGTGTATGAATGGCAATCGCCGCTTTGTTGATCGGGCGGTTGCCTACGATTACCTCGCCGGCATGATTAACCAAATGCAGATCGCTTACTCTTATTTTTTTGAAATGCACGCCAAGAGGATTGACCCAATAGTGATCCGTTTTTTCCGGATCTCTCACGGTAATGTGACCGGCAACGCCCTCGTTAAAACCGAATCGGTCGAACAGCCGGAACGCGACCGCCAAACGCTCCTTCCGGTGTTGACGCTCCTCCTCGATACTTGTAAACTCCGGCTGTACGTATAGCGGTTGAAGCTCTTTTGCCATAATAGGTTCTCTCCCTTTCTTTAAATAGTCGACAATCCATCTAATATATATGGGTTTACTATGTATTTATCTAACACTTATGATAGCCCAGCGTTCCATATTTGTGAAATTCAAATAAGTGAAGATTCTCATTTAAAAAATGAACATCCGAACAACTGACATGCAAAAAACCGGAATCCGAGTTGCTCGACATCGGATTCCGGTCGCTGCTGCTATTATTTTTCTGCTTGTAAAACTCATGATACAGCTTCATCAGCGCTCGTTTCTCGATCCGCGATACGTAGCTGCGCGAGATGCCGAGCTGTTTGGCAATTTCCCGCTGCGTCCGCTCCTCGCCCCCTTGCTCCAGGCCGAAACGGCCAACGACAACCTCTTTCTCCCGTTCGTCGAGAATGTCCAGGTTGCGGTAAATTTTGCTCTTCTCGATTTTAAGCTGCACCTTCTCCACCACTTCGTCGGGTTCGGAGCCCAAAATATCGATCAATGTAATTTCGTTTCCTTCTTTATCGGTGCCAATCGGATCGTGAAGCGAGACGTCCTTGCGCGTTTTCTTAAGCGATCGCAAATGCATCAAAATTTCATTTTCTATGCAGCGGGCGGCGAATGTCGCCAGCTTCGTCCCTTTGCCGGACTGGAAGCTTTCGATCGCTTTGATCAGGCCGATCGTTCCGATGGAGATCAGGTCCTCCAGGTCTTCGCCGGTATTGTCGAACTTCTTGAAGTTGTGAACACGAAACGATGTCATCTTCATGCTGAATAAACTGTTGGCGTTTCAACTCATCAAGTGCTCCGACTGCTGTAATCTGCACTTCGTTCCCGTCAAAACGGATCAAGATCTCATCAACTAACGTTTGCACGATATGACGCTTATCCTCAAAGGTCAGTTGATCTCCGCCGCTCTCCACAAACATGCGGATGATTTGCGTCAGCTCAGCCATACGGGACGCGGAAAGTTCCTTCTCCAACAGCTCAGATAATTGCTTCTCGTACCCGGCGAGCTCTTGTTGCAGCGACTTTAACCCGGCGTTGATGTGCTGCATTTCGCTTAACATCTCTTGTTCGTCGATGACTTCCCGCTTAAACATGACTTTAATTTTTTCTTTTTCCTTTTCTTTTTGCTCGATTTGCCGTTTGATTTGGTCCGCGGCAGACCGCAACTCCTGATGAATTTCTTGCGATCGGCTGTGTAGCCTTTCGATATAATCATCGGGGTTGGACAGTGTTTCCAAGATTAGCCGCCATACGTAATCATCGAGCATATCGGCGCGCAGCGTTTGAGTTGGACACTTCTCGACGCCTTCGCCATACTTCTTCGGGAATTTATTGGGACACCGATAACAGGTGTAACGGATCTTTTCTCCCGTTTCTTTCTGGACTCGACCCGTGTAAGTCGTTGCTTGCCACATTCGGCCGCAATGTCCGCAACGGATCATAGATTTTAACAAGTAATCATATTTGACATTTCCCGATTTCTTCATGTTTTTCTCTTTCTGCGCTTGCGCCAGTGCAAATAATTGCGGGTCAATGATGGGAGGCACCTCGACCAAGATCCATTCATTTTCACCGCGGAACTTATAGTTTTTTTCGGCGTCCCGTTCTTCGTTTTTTCTCCCCGAATTTTGCGTGTTTCCCGACGATTATAATAAAACTTGCCAATATACACTTCTGACGTTAACACGCGCCGAATGGAACTGGCGCTCCAATTTCGGCTTTCACCGCGTTTCGGTACTGCTCCAAGCGAATACAAACGTTCCCCAATCTCCCTGAACGTATAATGATCGTAGACATACCAATGATACATTTTGCGCACGAATTCAGCTTCCTCTTCATTGATCACCAACGTATGTCCGTTAAAGTCGTATCCGTACGGCGCCACCCTCATCGGCATGATTTTTTCTCTTTCTCCACCGCTTTGAGTCTGCCGCGTACCGTCCGTTTTTTTATTAAAGACAATTCGTATTGAGCAATTGAGCTCATAAGATTGAAGAAGAGCTGTCCCTCCGGCGTATTTCGGTACTCCGTATCCACGAAGATGATCTCAACATCGCTTCTCTCCAATTCCCGGCAGAGGATTAACTTGTCTGTCAAATCTCTGGTTAATCGGTCGGGATGCGTAACAATCAATCGATTGATTATTCCTTGCGTGACATCCCGCCTTAAATCATTCATCGCCGGACGATCGATGTCCTCTCCTGTAAAGCCTTCTTCACGATATACTTTAATCATGCCTTCCGATAGCCCCATGTCTCTCGCTTTTCGAATGCAAATCTCGACTTGCGCGTCAAGACTGGTGCCTTCGGACGCTTGCATGCCCGTTGAAACTCTGGAGTAGATTGCTGTGTACATAAAACAGACTCCCTTCAAATCCTCGCTTATACAACCAAGTATTGACACCCGCGCAACAAAAAAACCGGCTTACTCAGTCGGTTTTAAGATTAATCGTTTTAAAATGTAGTCGATGACTGCGCATTTGGCTTCGTTGGCGGATAAGGCGCTTGAGGGGTTTGGAACTGCAAATTGCTGGGGCACATATACGATTTTGATGGTTGGCATTCGCTCCATACTCCTCACCTCAATACACCTTATTCCGCCAGACGATTGTCCTAACACAAACGATTGATGTTTTCGACAAATTTGTATTCCGCTTGCATCAATTGCGCGAAGCTTGTCTCTTGCTTCGCGCCTACAAATGTGTAGAACCGATACCCTTCAACGACAGACCGATTGATGAACCCATGCCATAAAAAGGGGGAGGATTTTAATACAGTCAGAAGGCGGTCAAGAATTGTCAGATCATGATTGTAAAGATCTACAATCACGGCATTCTCTCTCGCTTCTATTCGGAAATAGCAGTCCATTTCATTGAGCCGAAGAATGTAACCGCCTATGTCTCTGCGATTGCCTGCGGAAGAAATGAGCAAAGGAATCAAATCTTCCAATTTGGACACGACTTCCCCTGCAAACTCAAAATTTTTAAAGTCCCAACGATTCCTCAATTCTTCAGAATATACCCAATCAAAGGGGACACGGTGATGATTCCAAACTTCGCTAGCAATTCATTGTTGAATCTTCTAGGTTTAGACGGATCAAATAAATCGGCGATGGTTGAAGACGATCTGGAAAAGTCGCCCAAAAGCAATCTCCTTAACTCTGCTGTTTTCAATTGTTGAGCTTGAGTTAAGGCTTTCCTGCGATTTGGCAATGAAAGCTTCCTTAATAAAAGGCCAAATGTTTCTGGATTAGCCGAATTCCTGAATTTCGTTCAATAATTGAGAAAGAACCCGAATGAAGCAGCTGTTAAAGTGCTCATTCGGGTTCTTTGTATGAACAATTTATTGCAAGCACAGACTCAGGCTATGCTTTGTCGCATCAAAAGCGGATTGGATACCAAAAAGAATGGGGAGCGGTATCGCATCAAATGCCCTTGGAGACATGATTTGGACCAGAGGATGGCCGCTGATTAGGCTTCAGCTGGGAGCAGAAGCAAAAGATGGATGTTTCAATTGTTATTTTAGTTTGAAAGAAAAGAAAATTCAAGTGCGATTAAGTAGATCTTGTTCCCTATATTTTTCTAAAACTTTAGTGGTTTACTTATTCCTTCTCATTTGCTTCTATAAGCATCCATATACACCATATCCTTTTACAAATGCCTGAAATAAAATTATCGCTTTCAGTTTCATCAATTCCTAAAAAAACTCGTCCAACTTGTCTTCAGTGTGCTGAGAGACGATTGACATTTAATTGTTCTGCGATAATCCATTAATAACATGTCTAGAAACAATACTGATGTCTTGTAATTTGTGCCTACTGAGAATTAAACGTTTTTTAATTCAAATGCATCATTGAAATCGTCTCCAATCACTTTAACAATTTTTGAATATCATTTTCATAAATCCCCAAATCCTTCAACATACGCAAGTTATTAAATTCCATAAAATAGAGAAAATCTATGACTTGCTTAATTTTTGTATCCATTATTTGTATATATCGTTCAACGACCTTTTCACATCTCATGTAATATAGAACAACTGATAATTTTGCATAAAAATCATATTCGATATAGCTTGATTTTAAACGTATAGCGCTAGAGATAACTACATCTAAATCTACGTTTCTAAAATAATGATGAACTTCATTAATAACTGTCTTTAGTTTTGGACGTGATTTATAAAGTAATTTATTGATAATATTACTATATAAACGATTATCTGTTCCCTCAAATATTTTGTAGAGGATCCTTACTAGCGGATACCTTCCTCTTCTAGTGTTCTCAAATTGCTTATGCAGTTCACTTAGAAGATCATGCTTATTTCTCCTATAGCTTTCGTAAAGCGATTCTATAGTCCCAAACCGAAATCTGAAACCAATATTTTCTTTATAATCCTTGTGCGTAATTCCAAGATTGTTTAAAAAAAGTTGATAATTCTGATGTTTGGTATAGTTATCGTTATGGATATCCATATCTTGACTAGTATCTGTCACTTCAAATTGAATATTCTTCACAGCTTCATGTTTAACGTAATGCGGATCACTTGGACCTTTGATATAGTACGCTTTACCTACATAATGTTGAAAAAGCCTGCCTGATCTTCCGACGAGATTATAAAAATCAAATGCATCGAAATTTTCAAGGTCCATTCTCTTTGTACCTCTTGCAGGTTTTGTTATAACTATATTTTTGGCAGAGGTATTTACTCCTTCTAATAACGTAGATGTACATAGGAGTTTGTTATATTTTTTACTGTTTTCATACAAATCAAGTTGAAACAATCGAATGCCCACTGGTAACTGACCATTATGGACTAAATATCCATTTTTCATTGCTTTTACTAAATACCAGTCATCATGAATTTCTTCATTAACCCATTGTATAAACTCGTTGATTTCCGGATTATCAGTATCTATTTCAAATTCCACGTTATCTTTATCTAAATCCTTTACAAAATCGTGAATCCCAGTTACCGTTGGAAAATAAATTAATGTCTTCTCATCTTTGTTAAGAGACTTAACAATTTCATAAACCTTTTTCTTTCGATCCCTCTCATCAATAATTTCGCTCGTTATTACATCATTGACAACAGGGGAAAAGTTAGATCGAATAAATTTGGGTCTCTTTTCAAGTTGATCAAGTTTTTCGACCCCACCTATAAATGGCGCTAAAAGAACATGCTTCTTTGCAATTTGAACCAGATAATAGTAGGCTAGATTTAGTATCAATATCCTGTCGTTATCTAAGTCTTTTTGTAACTTGTAAACTTCGTCAATAACAAGAAAATCAATTTTTTCAAAAGATGTGTAGTAAGACTTATCAACTACCCGATCATGTGTTAATATGAAAATGTTTTTGTTATTAAAGTTATATTTTTTCCCTTCCTGTATGGATAAATAAATATTGTAATTTTGAAATATCTTTTCATAACGCTTAATAATTTTTTCATATACTCATCAACAAGAGCTAGAGTAGGGACGACTAGTACAATATTATCGGGCTGAAACCTTGCAATATATTCGAAAATAACAAATGTTTTTCCGAAGCTTGTTGGAGCGCTAAATATCACCCCTTCTTCTTCAGAAATATATTCTATAATCTGTAACTGTTCAGGATGTAGTGAAACGCGGTCATCCAAGTAGGATAGGGCAAATGAATTATAAATTAATGAATCTAAGCAGAAATTTTTAGAATACATTGTTAAACCTAGAGTGAAGAGTTTATCAGCTAATTGTTCCGCTTTATAAGTTGGATCTTGCGACTCGTCAATTTCCCGAATAAATTGATTTCTAAGAATTTGCGGATTGTAGTTTCCGGTATTGCTCATCATACCAATCCATCCTCAACCTTATTTGTTTAGTAATTCCTTCAACAAAACGTTGCTTATTTATTAAGGGCAAAGAAATCAAATAATACCTGGTTTCCAACCCAAATAATTGCTTACGTGAAATGAGCTGCAGCTTTGAAAAGATATCTTCAAGATTTGTTTCGCTTCCGTGTGCAATAAAAATAGGTATGCCGATTTTATTAATCTGAGCTTTTTAATAAAATCGCTAAAATTAATACAAAACTCTTCTATACCTCCAAATAATTCTCGAAATGTATCTAGCTTAAGATATGGATTGCTAAGGACTAGTATAAATTCCTCTTCTAATTCCTTTTGATAACCGGTAATAGATTTGTTAATTAATTTGATGCCATTATCTAAGTTTTTAGTTACTTTTGACTCGCCTAACAATATCATTTTTTCTTCCTTAGCTAAATGAAGCGTATCAATTCCATTTACACTCATATTCATATCAGTTGTTAACTTAAACTTTGGGATAATGCATTCAAATTTAAAATAATCTGCTAAAAAAACGTGAAAAATATATTCGCCAATCCTGCCGATTTTACTCAATCTTACAACTGATTTTCCGCTTTCTTTTGTTTCTGAATCGTATTCATCTTTTAAGAGTGTTGCCAGATCTTCTTCCAGATCCGAAATATCTTTTTCAATGTGTTCAGAATCAATGTAATAACGCAGTTCTTTGTACAAAGTGGCATAATGTTTAACTGATGGGGAAAATTTTATTCCAAACTTTCCTTGTGCATAAGACAGCAAAGTATCTTCGTTTAGCACAAACTCAAATAGTCCTGAATAGAAATTGTTCTCATCTTTTATGTCTATATAAAAAAAAGAATAACTGCAATCCAAGTTATACACTTGAAAACTTCCATACTCTTCCATTAAATAGATAGCAGAATTAAGAATAACTTTTGCACCTCTTTTCACGATTGCATTACATGCTTTTTCTTGCATTACTTAACAAAATGATACAATACCTGCATTACATGATTCTGTATAAATCTTCCCATATCCTTCTAATGAGGGACGCTTATGATCCATTTTCCTAAGTCATTATTCCCATCTAAATAAATGAAAAACCGTCAACAACAGACGGCTTAACTTTATCTTAAACGAAAAATAATAATTGGTCCGCGTTATGTTATTGTTACTGTTATTGTTACTGTTATTGTTACTGTTATTGTTACTGTTATTGTTACTGTTATTGTTACTGTTACTGTTATTGTTATTGTTATTGTTATTGTTATTGTTATAATTTGTTCGTGCTAAGATAATAATTGTATGATGGGGTGCCGGCCCGTCCTAGGAAAACACCGCGGCTAACTTTTTCAGAAAACAAGCGAGCTTACCGCAAGGCGGTTGGCGGTGAGACTTCGCTTGTTTCATTTACGTGTCAATCTCATATGAAGCGACTATATGACCCAGATCTGATCATTCAATTACCTTAAGCAGCAGGGTATCTAGAAAAAACAAATTCGTACACTTTTTGCCTATAGTAAGTCAGAGATGCATCATCATAGCTTTCCGGCAATTCATTCCATAATGTATCCCGAATTAGGACATCCACAACTGCTTGCGTCTCCTCCTTATCCCTCCAGTGGTCAAGTTCGGCAATTTTAGCTTTAATTTTTTCCAGCAGAACCTTCGACAATTGTTTGATTTTCTTGATCTCATTCGGTGTCAATGACTCTTTCAACAGCAAGTCATATATAGCAAGTTCTTCGTCGCTGTCAAATCCTTCACGGGCGTACCTTTTCTTTTCTTCATCAAGATCTTTGACTAGATTAGCGAGATCAATAAATGTTTTTTCAATTGCTGTCTTATCTTGTTCAGCGTTATATTCCTCAATTATTTCCTGATAACGTTCATAATAGTTTATTCGGGAAGGATTTCGGCTCATCATGTCTGCTAGCCGGTCTTCAACAAGATCTTTTAAGTCTTTCATTAACAAATTTTTGTTACGTGCTTTGGCAAATTCCTGTTGAAGTCTGGAAAAATCGATCTTACTGATATCAAAACGCTTCGACCCTTCAGCAACCTTGAAATCATCGATTACTGTTATATATTCACTTACGATATCGTGGAGCTGAACCATTAAATCCGTTGTGTTGGAATGCTTCCGTTTAACTTGTAATTGTTCATAAACAGCACTTATTGCATTTTTGAAAGCTCTATGATCATCGGTTACTTCATGCCGTTCCACATATTTGAACAATTTGAACAGCTCTCTGGCCATGATTTCGAAGCGCTTTTTTACTTCATCGGATACACACATAGCGTTGGCACCTGCTTGTACCAATGCCAGCTTCTCAAAGCCCGCAGCACGAACAAGCTTTGACAGATCAAATCCGTTCTCATTCATATAGTCCACGATCTGTTTCAACAACTCAAAAATTCGCGCCAATAATTTTTCTTTATCGGGAGCAGGATCGGTAGCTTCCCCGCTTTGCCCTTGCCTTGCAGTGTAGTCGGCAAGCGCTTTTCTAAGCGCTTTTACTACGCCTATATAGTCCACGATCAACCCATTGCTTTTTCCCTCATAAACCCGGTTAGCTCGCGCGATCGTCTGCATCAATGTATGAGCCTTCAATGGTTTATCCAAATATACGACAGATAAAGACTTAACATCAAATCCGGTCAACCACATTGCGCAGACAAAGACGATTCGAAATGGATGATCCGGATCTTTAAAGTCTTTGTCCATCTCGTGTTTTTCCATTTTTCACGATGTGGCTTAATATCCAGTCCCCATTTTTGGAAGGTTGCGATCTCGTTTTGCTCTTGACTGATGATAACGGCCATTTCGGTCTCTTTCATCCATTTTAACTTGCGGCTGATTTCCTGGTGTTCTTGTTGTGTGGCTTTTTCAAGCGTCTTTTCGATCTCATTGATTTTTTTGGACCAATATTTTTGAACCAGGGTATACATTTGTACGGCAGTAATCTTGTTGATGCAAACAAACATGGCTTTCCCGGTTGTCCAGATCTCACTGTAATGGTTAACAAAATCTTGAGCAATTTTATCCAGACGCTTCTTGCTCGTCAGTATATGTATGTCTTTTGCCAAATCACGTTCCAATTTTGCCTGTTGGTTTACATCCAAGTCAGCGGCTTCAATGGCATCAAGCAGTCTATCATTAATCTCGGGATTCGTGATTTCCAGCATGTCAGCCCGATTCTCGTAGTAAAGCGGAACCGTAGCACCATCTTCCACCGCTCGTTTAAAATCATATATGGAAACATAACTTCCAAACGTACGCTCGGTAATATTGTCATAAGAAAAAAGCGGCGTACCGGTAAACCCGATTCGGGAAGCGGTCGGCAATAAAGCAATCATATTTTCAGCAAAAATGCCGTTTTGAGTCCGGTGTGCCTCATCAGATAAAATGATAATGTCATGATCAGGGATAATCGGTTCAACATTCTTCTGATTGAATTTTTGAATCAGCGTAAATATGAAACTGGGATTCCCTTTTAACATTTCAATGAGCTTCGTACTGCTGGTGGGAATGAATTGCTTCGCTTTCAAACTGCCGAGACAGCCGCAAGCTTCAAAGGTATCGCTGATTTGCTTATTCAATTCTTCTCGGTCGGTCAATATGACGAATGTAGGAGAACCGGGAAATTTCCGGCGTATTTTTTGTGCAAGGAAAACCATAGAGTAGCTTTTACCGCTGCCCTGCGTATGCCAAAACACGCCCAATTTCCCTTTCCTGAGCTTACGTTCTTTGTATGATTGAACAGCTTCGTTGACTCCAAGAAATTGATGATTCCGAGCCAAGATTTTTGCCGTTTTGCCGCCCGAATGGTCATAAAGGATGAAATTTTCAAACAGATCCATAAAGTTTGTCTTATCGCAGATCCCGCGAAGCATCGTCTCCAAATCAACGGATCCTATATCTTCTTCCTTCAAACGCTTCCATTCGTGAAAAAACTCATACTTGCTGCCGAGCGTACCTACTTTAGCCTCAAGCCCGTTCGATAACATCAAGAAGGCATTAAAATGAAATAACTGCGGGATGGTATCCAAGTAATCCGTATAGTTAAGGTAATAGGCATCGCTTACGTCTACATTTTGTTTTTTCAGTTCAATAAACAGCAGAGGAATCCCATTCACAAACCCGACAATATCCGTTCTACGGCGATGGAGATTACCATGGATTTTCATTTCTTTAACGGCAAGAAAATGGTTCTTCAACGGGTCATCAAAATTGAAAACCTTTACCAGACGAGGCTCAATTTCACCATTTGGTTTTTTCACATTGACAGGAATCCCGTCTCTTAACATGGCATATTTTTGCTGGTTAATTTGCATGAGCGAATTGGAAGCATTATAGGCGAGCAACGTCTTGATAGCATCCTCGCATAATTCCTCTGTCAGCCAATCGTTATTTTCAAACAAGGCTTTCTTGAGATAACGTTGCAGGACGATTTCACGATATGATTTCCGGCCAAGAGTACCTTGTTCGCCAAGCACTTCCTTGTCGTAAGCGAACACAACATCCCAGCCCAAAACGTCCTTTAGCAGATCGCCTGCGCTGTTTTGAACAAGTATGGTTTCGGAATATTCCCAGCTCAATGGATTTACCCCCTTTATACTTCAATTTCTTCGCTTATTAATCTAGGGAGTAGTTTGTCTCGGGCTTGGCGGAGTAGATAACACTGTTTATTGAGGGTCTTAATTTTATTAAATATGGGTTCCATATGATTAATGCAACTTTCAATTAAGTGATTAGGTGGCAAAAGAAAGTCAGCATTTTTCAGATCTTCTACCTTCACTCTTTGTCGACCGTCTGCCCCTGACATACTTTTAATCGCTAGTTGTCTAAAATTATCATCTCTTGCAAGACAATATACCATGAAAGGATTTAACTTTATTGATCTCATAACGATAAATTCTGTCGACCCAACTGCTTTTTCTTCTGGATTAAGAAAGTTAACAAACGCTGTTTTCCCATTTTCAAGGCATGGGGTAATTCTCGCTAATAATGTATCTCCATTCTGAAATTTGCTGCCAGAGTTAGAAGTAGTCTCGACTATCAATGATTCATCTACTATCATTGTACTTGTATTTAATGCAGCCATAGGAAGAGATTTTTTAGGTTGATTTTTATTTAGTTTTGTTACTGGATTAAACTCAATCACATCTTGTAGTTTGCATAATGTCCATCCCTCCGGAACACCATCTACAATTTTCGTTCTCTCGTATCCCGGAAACCGCAATTTTACAAACCATTCTTTATACAGTCGCATAGCAGCTTCTTCAAGTAATTTGATTTGTTTTTGGTTGTTTTCTATAAGGTCATCGTAGGCTGAGAGAACGTTTGTTATTTTTAATTGAGTAGTCCTGGGGGGATTAGGAATTTGTAACTGACGTAATTGCGTTAAGGACACAAATTGTTGACTAGAGCCCTTTTGATTTCCAAACAATTGTCCTTTCCCCATATTACTACAAAGAAAATAGTATAACCATTTTGCCTTAGTTTCGTCCCCACACTTAAAGAGTGCAATATTTTTTATTGCATAGTCCGGATCATCTTTAACAACTGCAGCTTCACCTATTGTTCCTATCATTGACATTAAAACATCCCATTTTTCTACTTTGCTGCGTTTGTTAATATTTTCAAAGTCTTGTTCGGTAATTAAATAAGCGTGCTCAACCAAAATTTGTCCATTTTTTATATGTTTCGATGTTATAAGAGGCTTGCCGATTGATGCTTGCTTTGGTGTATCATGTGTACCATCCCGTACGGAATCACAAAATTCTGTTGCAGTAATTGTTTCCCATATCATAATCCTAACCTCTCAAAATTAGCCGAAATAGTTTCCATCAAGTCATTCGCCTCTGCCTGCAAAGACCGAAGTTCGTTATGGATTTCAATCATTCTTTCAGCAAAATTTTCATCGTCTTCCTTAATTGGCGCAACACCCACATACGCCCCAGGAGTCAGAGAGTAATTTTTCTCTTCAATGTCTGAAAGCGAAGCTTGCTTACACAGACCAAGCACATCCTGGTAAACCCCATCACCGAATTTGTCCGTCAACCACTTTGCTTCCTTGATAATCGTGCGACATTCTTTGATTTCGGCTACCGTGGATTCAAAAGCAGCGGATACCGTCTTTTTAAACTGTGCCCAGGTTGAGACTGTATCCATGATAACTTTCGCGAAATCTTTTGCTTCCGCTTTTTCCAATCCATCACCATAAGAGAGAAGGGCTTTTGACTGCTCATTCAGAGTAGATACATATTTCTTGAGCAAGTCATTTAATCCATACAAATCCTGTAGTGAATGTGCTTTGTTTACTGCAGATTTAATTTCTTTTATTAATGCCTTGAGCGGATCAGCGAATCGCTCCAACAGTAAAAGGTCATTTTCCATCATCGTCAACAATGTAGAAAGCCGTTCTTGGATTTCTTGTTTATATTCAGCAAGCAGATTTATATATTTCTCCGTTTCACCGCGGTAGAGCCAAACGATTGCAGTCAGGTTTTTAAGCTGCCATCGGCTCCATTCATTTAATGTCCGATCTACCACAGTAAAGTAATTCCGGGCATCAATAAACAATACCTTGTCGCGAATGTCGTCTTTCTTTGATCTGTCAAAGAACCATAAGGTACAAGGCAAAGATTTGGTATAAAAGAAGTTATTACCAACAGAAATCATGACATCAACATCGCCCGTTTCCAGCAATTGTTTGCGGATTTCTCTATCTTTACCGCCGCTATCCGTAGCAGAAGAAGCCATGACAAAACCTGCTCTGCCGGTTTCATTAAGGTAAGCATAAAAATAAGAAATCCACAGATAGTTGGCATTGGAGACTTCCTTTTTATCATTCACCCCTGGAAGTCCAAACGGTAATCGGCCGGCGTTCAAGGTACTCTCGGCTTTCACTTTATCTACATTAAACGGCGGATTTGCCATGACATAGTCGCATTTGCCTTCGAGATTATGTGCGTCGTTATAAAAAGTATTAGCTTCGTCGCCAGATTTGATCTTTCCATTTAATCCATGTACCGCCATATTCATGAGACACAATTTTGCGTTGTATTCTACTTTTTCTTGCCCATAGAAGGTCATGGCACTATTAGCGCTAGTACCACTAGCATTAACAAAATCCCCAGTTTGGACAAACATGCCCCCGCTGCCGCAAGCCGGATCAAGCAGGATGCCGCGCTTCGGTTCAATAACATTGACAATCATCTGTACGAGTGATTTGGGTGTAAAGAACACCCCATCATCTGAGGCTACTGCGGGAGCAAATTTACTTAGAAAATATTCATAAATACGGCCGATAATGTCGCCGCCTACTTCGTCCAGTGTCTTGTTATTAAAAATGCGAAGCAGTTCCCGTAAAAGATCGTTATGGAAAGAGGTATAAGTTTTCGGAAGTACGCCAATGAGTTGGGAGCTCTGCTCTTCAATAAGTTCCATGGCTTCATTTACTGCTTTGCCTAAATCCGCATCATCAGGCAGATTAAGAAGGTAGTCATATCTTGCTTTTTCCGGTAAATACAATGCATTTTTAGTTTTAAAATCGTTAGGCTCAACTGGAAGAACACGTCCCGCGCGAACAGGACGATCCTTCAAGATCTCTGCTTCCACTGCCTTAAAACGGCTGTACGCATAACGCAGGAATATGATCCCGAGAACTGGCATGCAATACTCGTTAGACGTCAGCTTAGAACCTTGACGCAATAGGTCTGCGGATTCCCACAATTCAGATTCAAGTTTTCTAATGTTAATCATCGTTATTCTCCTAAGAAGTCCTTTTTCTATAAAAAAATATAATGTATATTTCCAATGGAATATCCATGAAAATCCTTATAGGAATTTAGACCAAAATGGTCGCAGTTAAATAAGCCTCAAGAACCTATGTTTCGACAAAACATTATTTGATTCCTGCCATTTTGTTCCCACGTATCATACGTTCCTTATTTTATTATATATCGTAAAATGTGAGGGGATATTGTTAGCGAATATATGTTCCAACGGTAATCATTTGATAAAATGCGGAAATTGTTCTGGTGCCTTACGAATCTCCTGCGCTAACTCCTCATACTCTCTCGTCAGTTTTACGGATCGAACTCTTTTTGCTTCTTGGTCTCGAGGTTCGATAAAACCTTCTTCCCGCCAGCGATTAACTTTCTCCCTAATGGATCGATCTGACATTCGAAGCAGTTCCCGCAACTCACTTGTTGTAATAACATTTTGCTTAAAAGTGAGTTGGGCAAATACCATTCTCTGTTGCGGGTCTAGCTTACGAATCAGCTCCGGTTCAACCTTCATTATTTGGGCAGATTTTTCTCCTACAATCGCGGCAGCTTCCTGGAATACTTCTGCCAAACCTTCAATAAAAACTCAAGCCATGGAGTCAAATCCGCCTCATTTCGACCGAAGTAATAATTGTGATGAAGCCCTAATTGGAGCCTGCGATAGTACTCTGCTATATTCCGATCGTAAAAGTTTTCAAGCACAAACAAACCCTTTAATCCAAACCCGCCGCGGCGAAGAAGATAAGTGGCTAACATGCGGGCGGTACGGCCATTCCCATCCATATAAGGATGGATCGTCAAAAATTGCCACATAAAGATTCCTGCTTTGATCGGGACAGGTATTGCGTAGGTTTCCGGCGAGTTAATCCAAGCTACCAGATCCTCCATCAAAGAAGGAACATCCTTCCACTCTGGTGGCAGATAGAATCCGGAAGCATTCCGGCTGCCAACCTGATTTTGCACTTCTCGATATTCACTAATGCGGGGTCTCCGGCCGTGCGAAATGCGAATGATGGCATGCAGTTTTTTAATGAACTCTTCTGTGACTGGTAGTTGTCGTTTTTCAGCTTCGTCAAGGTATTCCAATGCCTTCATTAAGTTGTAAACTTCTTGTTCCTCGTCATGATTGCTGTCTTTATAAAGGTACTTTCGTTTTTCCGCCTCATCAAGTGTATTCCCTTCGATCTTCGTTGAAAGAATAACGGTCTTTTCCATCGACTCTTTTTTTAATAAATCCAAGATTGATGCAGGTAACGGGAGCAAGTCAACAACAGTACAAGCTTGTTGTATGTCCATGAGTTTACAAGCTATGTGATCCGTAATGGAATATTTGGGTTTGAACATCAAATCACCATCCTTAACAACATTGTATCATTGCCGCTATTTTGCCGCAAATTTTATAAAACAAAAAAGCACTGCGCATCACAATGAGATTGCAGTGTTTTTATTGCTAAAAATGACTTTGTCCACGACGAAATGTTTTTCGCAAGCATGTACCGACAGCGAGCATAGAGTTGCGACCTTTGGCGAGGATTTCAGAGCAGTCACCCTAAATATACATTCTCATTATGCCACTCCAAATAATTTGGATCTGGCAATTGTTCTCGCCTTTCCGGCAATATAATCAATTTTTGCCATGGTGCGCGTAATACTCCTTACCATTCCCAAAGTCTTCTTTAATACGGCGACTTACTTCAACAGTAAAATTTTTATCTATGGTTATATATCCTCGATCAAACAAAGTATGAAAATCCCTTCTTAGCAGAAGCCCATTATTAATTTCATGAGGGCCATCAAGGCTATAAGGTTTAATATGAGCGGCTTCTAATACCGGTAACGTTTTTTCTCCAGTTATTGCACATCTTCTACGGTAGGCATCCGTAATTAGAACCTTAAAAGTACCTTGCCCTATTCTTGGTTTAATCATTTGTTTTTTCCCATATCTACTATCCATGGAAACTTCTCTGACTACATATGAGTTAACTTTCTGATTACTTAGCTTTACCTGTACTTGTTGATATAGCAGCATTCCGTAATAATCGGAAGTATCATAAGTCTTACCTTGGACTATGTTCCGACTCCAGTTTCCCGGTACAGGAATCCAGTCATCCTCATCAAAATAAAAAGGCATTGATAAAATGATACATCCAATTTGAGGATCCGGATCTGATAATCGATTCGTCTTTTTGTATTTATAGACTCTGTTATTTAACTCAATCAAACTTCTGGCTCCATTGGCTATTCCAAATGCTTCCCATGCTAATGAAGAAGGTAATATTGAAAACTTTAAAAATATTCCTCCGCCAACTATAAAATCTCGAGGGCTATGTAATTTAAACAGAAATAAATCCCCTTCGTCCAAAGCTTTAAAATTAGTATTTCCACCCGGTTTCCAGAAATTCACTTCATCACAGTGTGCCTGCTTCAAAGTCATAAACCAATCATAATCAGTAACGCCGACGTACATCTTCAATGTTCATCACCGTCTCGATAAAGTATCGGTAAACGAGCGTCTATCACATTAGAAGGTATCTGATGATACGGTATCCTCAACTCGTTATGCAGACAAAGTGACAATTTGTTTTAGATTTAGTTTGATTTACATAATTCCCGATCAACAAAAGCTTGCCATAACGAGTATTGAAACCATCAGCATCGAAAATAGTATGTTTAGAACCTTCTTTCGAAGAGTTTCCAGTAAGAAATCAGCTTTTTGAACTGCCGCCGCATCGACTTGTTCATCCCGCTCATTTGTTGCTTTTATGCTTAAGGATGTATGTTTTAGCCAAGTGGTTTAGATGTCCAACAGCAATTGAATTCGGATCATTCAGGTCATGCTTCCTCTGCATGGCACGTTCAAATCATCAATCATCTTTGCAAAATCGCGTACATTCTGCTCAAGACCAAATAAACATTTCATGTCCCGATAGTGTCGAAAAAAGACTGCTTTGGCTTGATCGTTGGGATAACCTAATTGTTGAAGTTCCGAAATCACCGCTTGAGCATACAGTTTAATCATCGTCCGTCTTGAAGAACGTTTCACCGGTACCCCCTGCCCGAACATTTCTTTATGATTCGATAATCAACTTCACATCAATGGACTCCAACCAATCTGCTCCGCGAACTCCGTTTTGTGATTGATCCGCTGCTCTTTCCGCCTTCTTCGCATCATGCCGCTCCCCTAAATCCATCGGATTTGTGCATGCAGTTCTGCCAAATGGTCATGAAAATCTCTGCCGATCCCTTCTGTTTTCAAAACCACGGCTTCGAGGCGTTCCTCGAATTCGTCAAACAACTCGGCCGTTTCATCTTCATTCACCTGATTGATGATATCTGCATACATGAACATCATGCTGAAGTAGAAGCGTTCATCCATATCCCCGTAGCTTAGGGTGAAATCAACTCCATTTTCAACATAGATCAGTTTCAAATCCAGGGTGTACCTGGCATTTCCAGTCAATCTCTTGAATTCCGAAATCGCTTGTTCCGCTTCCTGGAGTCTCAACTTGCCACCCCCCGAACAGGGAAAACTTCTTCTCAATCTTCTTGCGATACTCTTGAAAGAGAGACTCTACCGCTTCATCACCCAGTAATCTTACGGCGAGAAACTTCTCCATATCTTTGCTGGCGCCGTAACAAGCCTTCACCAAATCGATGAGTTGGTCACTGATGAAACGTCACATCGGGATGAAATTGAAACTCCCTCCAAATCTTCGGGGCAATCTCATCCAGTTCGATTCTGCATCGATAAACCATGATCGTCTGTTCTCCTTTTGGTATTCCGAATATAGAAACAAACCCACTGTATCCCGGGCGGAATAACAATGGGTTGGCTAAATCGTGAATAGCGGCAAACCGAATGCTTCCCGAACAAAACTCATATCGTGGTCCCTTGATACAAGACCAAGCTGGTGCTCAATAGAAGTTGCAATAATAATTGTGTCCGGCGTTTTAAGCTTCCGTCCTTTCGACTTTTGTTCCCTGCGTATGTCCCCGGCAAGTCGGGCAACACTGGAACTTACCTCAATACATCTTCGTGAATTAAACAGCTTGATCCCTTGTAAGCGGTATGCGGATTTCAACCCGCTGAATACTTCGCACTCCGTAATGACGGAGAAATAAATCGACATCCGATCGTCACTGGCTTGCCGAACAAAATCCAACGCGGCATGCTCACCAGCTGCAATGGCGATATTGGTATCGAGTAAATAACCATCCATTTAATTCCATTCTTCCTCGCGCATTTTCTTGACTTCGTCCGTCAATCGTTTAGCTTGTTACGGAGTTAAAACCCCTGCCGACTCAAGGATGTCATCAATGGAATAGTCATCCTCGACTTCAATCGTTTGGTTATCCAAATTGATTTTCACTTTGCTTTGCGTAATATTCATCTTCGTTAAGATGGAACGAATTTCATTAGCCGTTTTTTGATCCATCTTTTTGGGCAAAGACATGGTTAAAACACCAACTTTAAGATTTGCAAAATATTTCAGTATTTTCGACGTACTCAGGGCTTTGCCGGATTGAAATTCCAGTCTGCTCTGTTCAATCATGAATTTCAGCTCCGGATTCGCTTCAAAATCGGCTTGAATGGATCGCTGCTCTTCGATATCATTTCACTCCTATCGGAAGCAATTCTTCTTGTCATAACGGTACGTCCATGTAGTGTTACCAACAGTATAACATAACACACTCAAAATCCAGAAGGAGATAAGCCGGCCCTCTTTCGGAATAGCTTATCAATCCAGATGGCTTGTCCACCCTCACCGCACAAACCGCCCGCTGCACACAAAGCGACCCTCCTTCTGACGTCGGTTCGTGTTCACAACGTGTTGACAATATGCGCGACGAGCCGCAAGTTGTGCTCGATGAGCAGATTGCGCGAGTACTGGTTGCCCTCCGCCATCAACTGCAGATGCTTCAATTCCTCTTCTTCGGAAAGCGGCTGCGGAAAAGCGTTGTTCTTCACATACGAAACGAGCAACGACAGCTGCTTGATGAATAAAGCAATAGCGGCAAACAATCCGGGCATCGTGCCACCCACCCCCATGAAGAATTTGCCGGGAACTGTTCCGGTTCCGGCAACGAAGAAGCCGTTCTTCATTGTATGTAGGCATAAGCCCAGAAGTGCCTGTACGCCGGGATATCGCAGCCGCGACATTTTCCGGAGCGGAAATAACGGAAGGGGCGGAGCGGATGGGCGACCGGTATCATCCCTGCCAAGCGCATAAAAAAACGACCAGAACGATTCTGGTCGCATATAAAACGGAATTTAGCGGACATTCAATGCGGCCAGGTGCATGACTTCCCGGGTCGCCGCAACCAGCGCGGGATACGCGTTCTCCCCGGCCATCGCTTCCGCCGGCGAAACCGGGCGCCGAAGGACGCTGAAAAAGGCGGCGACCCCGGCATCCCGCAATTGGCCGTAATCCCCGGCGAGCGAGCCGGAGAGGCAGACGACGGGTTTGCCGTAACGGGCAGCTCGCCGGGCGACGCCTGACACGACCTTGCCGTGCAGCGTCTGCTCGTCCGTGCAGCCTTCGCCGGTCAGGACGAGGTCCGATGTCGTCAGCATTTCGTCAAATTGTACGGCGTCCAGAATCAAATCGATGCCTTTTTTCAACTTGGCGTTGCAAAAGCGGCGAATCCGGCTCCCAGACCGCCTGCCGCGCCGCCGCCGGGCAACCGGGAAATATCCTTGCCCAAATCCCTTTCGATCGCCGCGGCCAGCCGGGCCAGTCCCCGATCCAGCAATTCGACCGCTTCCGGACCCGCTCCTTTTTGCGGGCCGAATACGCGCGAGGCGCCCGCCGGCCCGCACAATAGGTTTTCCACGTCGCACGCGCACACGATTTCGCACGCATACAGCCTGGGATCGACGCCGGAGGCATCGATGCGCGAGACATTCAGCCAGCCGTTTCCCCCGACGGGGATCGGCGAACCGTCAGCGTCATAAAAACGAAAACCGAGCGCTTGCGCCATGCCGATACCGCCATCGTTCACGGCGCTTCCTCCCAAACCGACGACGATCGTTTTGCTGCCTCGCTTCAACGCTTCCGCGATCAGTTGGCCCGTTCCGTAGCTGGTCGCCGCAAGCGGATTCCGCTCTTCCGGCGAAACAAGCGTTAGCCCCGAAGCGGAAGCAGTATCGATGATGGCCGTTTGCGACTGTTCGATCCATCCGTATTGCACCTGGACGGTACGGCCGAGCGGGTCGGCGGCGACGGCGGGAAACAGTTCCCCCCGGCTCGCTTTGACCAGGGCCGAAACGAATCCCTCCCCGCCGTCGGACAGCGGAACCTTGCGCACAACCGCTTGATTGCTCCAGGCAAGGATTCCTTCAACCATGGCCGAAGCCGCTTCATCCGCGGTCAGCGAACCTTTGAACGAATCCGGCGCTACCAAAATGTTCATGACCGGCATGCCTCCCCGAGTAATGTTGCGGTTCGATCAAATTTTGATCCACATGGCTTGATAAGGCGCCAGCCGGAGACGGATTTGACCGTCCTGAGCGGAAAGAGGCCGGCCGGAAATGAGATCCGCCGGATTTCCCGAATTTGCGGAAACGGCAACGTCAAGCTGCACGTCCTGTTCTTGATCCGATACATTGATCAGGACATAAACGGTTTCCATACCGTCGGGCGATGTGCGAACCAGCCCGAAGACCGAATCGCCGACGTCAAGCACCTGTTGCCCGCCGTTCGGGTGAAACGCCTTTTCCTGACGCCGCAGCTGCAAAAGCCGCTTGTAACCGCCGAAGACTTTGCTGCGCAAGGATGCCGGATCGCGTAGCGCCGCTTCGACGGCTTCCCGCTGCAATTTTCCCGGTTGATGCTGCGGTATCGGCCCGTGGCTTCCACGCCTTTCAAATCGGATCTGGAACCGAGCAGGCTGTGCACATAGATGCCGGGAACCCCCGCAAGGGAAAGAAGGATAGTTTGGGCGGCAAGAAACCGGCTCACTTTCCGATCCTCGTCGTCATCCGCATCCGATAAGGCGTCGAAATAGTTAATGTTCAGTTCGTACGGGCTTTGCGTGCCGTCTCCGTTGTGCTTGTAGGAAACGAATCCTCCCCGGCGCTGAACGAGCTCTACGAGATAATTGATTTCCTCATCGCTCAGGATGCCTTTTGCGGGCACGACCCCGATTCCGTCATGCGAAGCCAGGAAATTGAAAAATGCGGTTTCCTTGGAAATCGGCTCGAGCGAAGAAGCCCAGGACGCCAGCTTACGGACGTTTCCGGTTGCCATCGTATGCAGGGTCAGCGGAGGCAGCGGGAACTGGTATACCATGTGCGCCTCGTTATGGCCGTTCCCGAAATATGAAATATTGTCCTTGTGAGGCACATTCGTTTCCGTGATCACGATCGTGCCGGGCGAAGCGACATCGAGAATATCGCGGAACAGCTGAACGATTTTATGCGCCTCAGGCAAATGAATGCAGCTCTCGCCCAGCCTTTTCCATATATAGCCTATCGCGTCGAAGCGCAACAATCGCGCTCCTTTTCTTGTGTAGAAAAGCAGCAGCTTGGCGATTTCCAAAAACACCTGTTCGTTGGCATAATTCAAATCGATTTGATCGTCGCTGAACGTCGTCCAAAGATGCTTTTTCCCATAAGCCGTATCGAATTCGGTCAACAACGGCAAAGCCCGCGGCCTCGTGACCGAGGAATAGTCCGCATTCGGATCCGCTTCGATAAAATAATTCCGGTACGCCGCATCGCCCTGCAAATAGCGTTGAAACCACGGGCTTTTCGAAGAAATGTGATTGATGACGGCATCGAACATCAGTTCAAAGTTGGCCGAAAACGACTGGATGTCTTCCCACGTGCCGAGTTCCGGATTGATTTGGTAATAGTCGACGACGGAAAAACCGTCGTCCGACGTATAAGGATAAAAAGGCAAGATGTGGACGGCCGATACCGCGTCTTTCAGATGTTCGGCCATAAACGCATTCAGGCTCTGCAGCGGCGGTTTGCCTTCCTCTTTGATCTGATCCCCGTACGTGATGACGACAACGTCGGTTTGATCGAAATGCGGTTTTGCCACGCCAGCCCGGTATGCCGCCATATGGTCGGCAATAATCGTTTCAAGCTGTTCCAATATGGCGTCCGCCTTGTCCTCGCCATACACGAAAGCCAGTTTTTCCAGCATGCTCTTCTTTTTTACTTCAGGAATGGGCATATTAATCCTCTCTCCTCATCTCCATCTTGAACTTTGCGGCTATGAAATCCGAATTGTCGTTGCGGTTCCTTCGGTCAACGGAATCGAAACGGTTTTGGCCCCATGCACGACCTTCAGCGTCAACGGTCCGTCGCTTCGGGCCGTCACCGAGCATGAGCCGTCCGCTTCCGGCACCGCGCGCAAATCGACCGTCCGGCCGTTAAACCAGTAGCGGCTGCAACCCGTTTCGCCCAGTTCGGGATTGAGCGTCCACGCCAATTCGTTCCTGGTCGCATCTCCTTTCAACCCGATGGCGTATTCCAGCAGGAAAAGAATTGGACCGATTCCCGTCCACCCGACGAAATCGGGTTTCCCCTTGTCACCTTTTTGAATGAAATCGGCCGCGTAATTTTCCCAGAACGTCCCGGTTTCCATATAAACTTGCGTAACGCAGTCCAAATGTTCGATGGCGATCTCGCGGGCCAGGCTGCGGTACCCGTACTTTTCCAGTCCGCGAATGACCATCGTGTTCGTCGGCGACCATACCGCACCTTGCCAATACCCGCCGCCCGGCTGGTAACTTGCTTCGTCAGCCGCCAGGGTGGGCACCCGGTGCGTTCTGGCGAATGCAGCCGGGTTCTGCAGCCAATGAACTAGTTTTTCCGCTTGCGAGGCATCGGCCACGCCCGACAGCAACGCCCAGAAAGCGGCGATCGTCTTTACCGGCGCGCGCTCGCCTTTATCGGTGACATCGTAATAAAAACCGCTGGCCGAATCCCACATGTACAGGTTAATCGCCCGGGCGATCTGTGCCGCCTCTCCGGAGACTTCCGTCTGAACGGCGCGCAGTTGACGGACTTTTTCGGACTCGCCCTCCGCCTCGTAAACCGGAACCAGCCATTCGCAGATTTCCGCCAACTGGTTTGCGAACAAGACCATTTCGCAGCTGATGTCGACGCCGCTGCCCAAATAAGCGTTTCTCGGCGAGTTGTCCATGCTGGCCCAATCGGTCACGAACAACCCGAACCGGTTTCGCAAATGGTAATGCAAAGCTTGAAAATACCGGTAGAGCGGTTCCCAGACCAGCTTCAAACGTTCGATATCGCCGGTTTGCCTGAAACTTTCCAGTTCGGCCCAGGCCAATAGCGGATGGTTCAGATTATCCAAGGTCAAATAAGGCGTCTTTTCTACGGTTCTTCCCAAATCCGGTTTGTACATTTCTTCATAGTCCGGTTGTTGGGTTGAGAAAAGGCCGCGAAATTTGTAATGGTTGTGAAAATACGAATGGAGCGGTTTCCGCCGCCAGTTTACCCAGCGATCGAACGGTTCCCCGGTGTCGCGGACAATCTCCCTCGGAATTTCGCCGTCGTCAAACTGTTTGCAATAAAAATTGTCCAGCGAACGGATTCCCGGCACAAAAGGATGCCCCAAATTGCAAAACATCGTAATGAACACCGTATCCCACAAAAAAATGCTGCTGTTGAACGCGGCGTCGACAAAATTGCTGACAAACCCGCTTTCGGGCGAAGGGGTGTACGAATTCCGGAAAACGAGTTCCCACGCTTTCCAGTATGCTTCGAGATAGTCCGGCCGCTTCGGGCATATCGGTTCCGGCAACCGTTTCCGTGCCGTTGCAAAATCGAGCAGCGGATCGTCCCGGTACGATTTTTTTTAGAAAAAACGCCCAGCATCCGGTTTCCATTCTTGTCGGTCGTATTTCGCAACATGTTCATCCCTCGAATTGATCCCCAATCACCTGGTATTTTTTCAAAGCGTCGACAATCTCGCGGGCAATCCAATCGTAGGCGTACCGGCTCGGATGGATATGATCGTTCTGGTCGATGAACCATTGAAGCGGCGTGCCCGAAGCGACCAGTCCGCGAACGCGTTCAAATACGTTGATGAGCGGAATTTGCCGCTCCTTGGCGAAATCGATCGCAGCCAAAAGATATTTTTCGCTGTATTCGCCCCATTCCTGCCGCAAGTCCAAAGCGACTTCCCGGTAGACGGGAGCGTTCTCCAGAAACGTTTCCTTGTCCGGAGGAATGGTCACCATAAACAGCAGCTTGGCCGGCGTCGTCTCCTTGATCACATCCACCAAACGTCCGAGCGTTTGTTTGTAATGCCCGATCCGGTGCATCCCGTCCAGGCGATGATTGTAGGCGAATGATTCCACGATCACGATGTCCGGGCTGACAGCCGACAGGCAAGGATGGCTGCCGCTTCCGAACGGGTCGGGATATTCGTGGGTAACGCGGTAAATGCCGTATTCGGAACGGGTTCCGCTGACGCCAAAATTAAACAGCTCAAACGCGTGCCCGGGAAAACCGCTTTCCAGGCGATCGCGCAGTTCCGGCATGTCCTTTCCCCAAAAAGCGACCATGGAATCGCCAAGACAAGCCAATTTCAATTTTTCCCCATCGGTTTCCCTCCTATTTCGCCGGCCTTTTCTGCCGCAATAAAGCGTGAATGCCCGAATACACGCTGTTCGAACTGTTTTCCGAATAAACGATCCGGATCTCGTTTGGAGAAATCGTTCGTCTGACGGACTTGTCGAATAACGAATGGCTTTTGGCAATCTGGCCTCCGACCACGATGCCGTCAGCCTGAAATTGCACCGCGTAAGGCGCAAGCATCCGTCCCAAACGTTCGCCAAACGTTTCGAACAGCCGTTTTGCCGGGGCGCTTCCCGCCAGCGCTTCGGCGGCCAGTTGATCGACGTCCGTTTCTTCTCCAAATCCGAATTGGCGGGCGAGCCGCAAAATGCCCCGCCGGGAAATATGCTCGTCAACCACGCCGCCTTCGAATGGCTGATTGTACAGCCAGCCGTTGGCCGGAACGTCCGCGCGATGTTTGACCAGCACGCCGTTTTCGAGAAAAGCGGAACCGGTGCCGGTGCCGATCGTGATACAGATGCAACGGCGGAACGGTTTCGCCGATCCCGCCGACCATTCCCCCAACGCAAACAGCCCCGCGTCGTTTTCGAACGCGATCGTAAAATCCTCTGTCAATTTGTTCCTGAACGGCGGCTTGGACAAGCGGGCAAGCAGCTCGTTGCGCACATTCACGCCGTACAGCGACTCAAATTTATCGCCGTTTGCGATATAACAAATGCCGTTTTCATAGTCGAACGGTCCCGGAAACGCAAACCCTGCCCCCGATAACCGCGCTTCGGGGCCGGCGATTTTGCCGGCCTGAAGCACACATAGGGCGGCCAGATGGTCCAGGATTTCTTCTTTCGACTGTTTGGACCGGGAAGGAAAACATCCAGCGTACTCGCAAGCACTGTTCCCCGTTCGTCCAATACGGCCGATTTGATAAACGTCCCGCCTATGTCAAACGCCAGCTCATACGCGCTCATCGACCAATCGCTCATTCCAGTCCGGATAGACGCCCGCTTTGATTATTTTGCACGGCCGTTCGCCCAGATTGATGATCTTGAAACGTCCGAACACAGAAGGCAAAATATAAGACTCCGCGTAGCGCAATTCCACGAATACCGATTCATCCTCGCAGGAGACGATGCGGACATGTTCGCCTTCGACAAGATTGAGCATCATGAATTCTCCGTTTGTATCGTCGACAAATTCGTCCGTCAGGTGGATGCGGTATACGATAAACAGCAGGTCGTCCCGCTTGCCGAGCAAGTATTCCCGATTTTCTCCCTGCTCGCGGACAAGCTGCGGCTGCGGAATAAGATTTTGTCTGACCCAGCCGGTTTTTTCTCGAAGTCGATATTTTCCTCGGCCCAATCGATATTGATCGGTCTCGGCTTGCCGTCCGAATCCTTTCGCACGTAATCATAGATTTTGAATGTAAACCACCAGGTCGTAGAGGAAATCTCCAGGACGAGATTGTCTTTCCCCGATGCATGAACGGTGCCCGTCGGAATCAGGAACAGGTCGCCTTTTTCGCAATCCCACTCCTGGACGTGTTCGGTGTAATCAAACGGTATGCCGGAATCTTGCGCAGTCCGAACGGCGGACAGGAACGATTCTTTCCCGGCGGACTCCGTAAAGCCCAGGTAAACTTTCGAGCCCGGGCGCTTTTCCATAATGTAGTACGATTCCTGCTGTTCCATAAATTCATTGAACTGTTTCCGCAGGAAATCCCGTTTGCCGTGCACCTGGATGGAAAGATTGGACCCGTCGATCGTATCCAGATAGTCAAAGCGGATCGGGAAATAGTCATGGAACAAATCCACGATCCGTTGTCCCAAAATTTCTTTGTAACCCGTCATCATGACCAGCAAAAAGGGGATTTCCATGACGACGCCGCTTTGCGCAATGAGAATTGAGTTCTCCGGGGCGATCGGCTCGAAACTCCAGGCGCAGTTCGGCATGTCCGCCGGCAAGTCGGCCAGCTGTTTCAAATACTGCCCGCCCCAGACGCCCGGGGCAAAAAACGGTTTTACCCGGAGCGGATAGTTGCTGATATCCTTCATCATGCCCAGCAAATCCGAAACGCCAGCTGTTTTCGGTTCATCTTCCGTGTTCATGTCGATGTAGTAATCCATTTCATGCAAATGGCGTTTTCGGTACGTTTCCAGGATCGGCCATTCGACAAAGAGAGCCACTTTATATTTCTCCACCGTATCCAGCCCCGTCAGGCCGCCGAAATTGTTCATGCCCGCCTTATGCTTGATTTGTTGAAGTTCCCTGGAAATGTCCGCGAAAAAACGAAGATCGGCCGCATCTTGACTCAGCCAGTGCGCACCCGTGCCCAGCACGACAGTCAATCGATGTTTGGCCGATTCGATTTCGAGTTGCGCCCGAACAAGCTTTCTCGCTTCCGGTTGAAAATAGCTTTCAATCCCTTCGTTCGTTTTGCGGCCAAAAGCACGGTTGTCCGTAATGTTTTCCTTGAAATGCTCCTTGATTTGCGTTTCCGGTTTCAAGTAAGACTGCGATTCGATAAAGCCGATTTCTTCATGGGCATAGAAATTTTCCAAAGCCTCCCGAAGCCGTTCAAACGACACGCCGTGCGTCCCGTCGATGGCCACGATCAAACGTTTTGTTTCCGAATCTCCCAATCTCCTGTCAATGATTGATAGGAAAGCGTCGTAACCGGCTTGAATACAATCTCGATATTTCGGATCACGAACCAAATTCAGGGGACGTTTGTTAAACATATGGCTCTCTCCTCTATCTCTCCAATATTTACCCTTTCACGGAACCGGCCATCAGTCCCGCCACGAAATGCTTCTGCATGGCCAGAAACAGAATCAGCACAGGCATAAGGGACAGCAAATTCGCCGCCAATATTTTGGACCACGGCGTAGCGACTGTGTCTTGCGACATAAGCGCCAGCTTGAGCGGAATCGTAAATTTGTCTTCGCTCTGCAGCAAGACCAGCGGCATCGTGAACGAGTTCCAGTTTTGCACGAAGTCGATGATAATGAGCGCCGTTAACGCCGGACGAATGAGCGGGATAATGATAGTAAAAAACGTGCGAAAATCGCCGCTGCCGTCAACTTTGGCCGCTTCGAGCATATCGGTCGGAATATCGTCGATATACTGCTTCGTAAAAAAGATGGCGAATACCGTTACGGAGAACGGAATGATCAAGCCGATCAACGAGTCGAACATGCCCATCTTCGTAATAATGAAATAAAGAGGAAGCAAGAGAACGGTCGGAGGAACGGTCATGGTCGCGATCAAAAAGGTAAAAAGCGCCTCTCTTCCTAGAAACCGTTTCTTGGAAAACGCGTAACCCGCCATGCTGGAAAACAGAACGGTAAGGAACACGGTCGGTACTGAAACGATAAAGGAATTCGAGAACGAAACATGGAAGTTAAGCTGTTCCCAAATTTCCGGAAAATTGCTCCATACAAACGTTTCCGGCCAATAGGTGGGCGGAAATCGGGTAATTTCCGAGTCGCTTTTCAAACTCGATACGAATAGCCAGTAAAGGGGCAGGAGGAACAAAATTCCGATTGTCCACAAAACGATCGTTTGCGCAACTTTCGAGGCGTTCATATTCATGTTCCCTCCTTACCCTAATCTTTTGTTTACGATGCTTTTCTGGATAACTGTCACGATAACCACCACGATGAATAATAAATAGGAAATTGCCGCCGCCGGTCCGAATTCATAGTATTTGAACGCGCGATTAAATATCAGGAAAGGAAGGGTTACGGTCGAGTCGCTCGGTCCGCCGCCGGTCATAATGTAGACTTCCTGGAAGACGTTCAAGGAATTGATCATCAGCAAAATCATGACGACCAGGGAAATTCTGCCGAGCAAAGGCCAGGTGATGTACCTGAATTTTTGGAACCCGTTCGCGCCTTCCACGTCGGCTACTTCGTACAAATCTTTCGAAATGTTCTGCAAGCCGGACAGATAGATTAGCATGTAATACCCCATGTTTCTCCAGCACGACATAATCGCGATGACGGGCATCGCCCAGAGCGTGCTGGCCAGCCAATTCGGACCGGCAATTCCGAAATTCGATAGCAGCGCATTGACGAGCCCCCTGTCTCCGTTGAACAGAAACATGAAAATCAGACTCGCGCTGACGACGGAAATGATGTAAGGGATAAAGAAAACAGACCGAAAAAAGTTCGTTCCAGGCAACGCTTTGTTGACGAGCATGGCCAGGAAAACGGAACCGAACATCGTAATCGGAATATAGATGACCGAAAAATAAAGCGTGTTAAACACAGCCTTGATAAACAACGAGTTTTGCAAGGCGTCGGCATAATGTTTGAAACCGACCACTTCGCCGGGAATACTGAACAAACCCGACCTTCGCAATGCGATGGGCGGAATATCCTTGAAGCTGGCAATAATCGACCAAATGACCGGATAAACCAGAAACAATCCCAGGATGACAAAGGACGGCAATATAAACACATATGCACTCAGGTCGCCGAGATGTCTTTTTAGGAATCGCATATTATCCTCCGTAGTTAGGAAGCGCCCGATTTCCACAGGCGCTCCCTCAATCCTGTTTTTTATTTCGCAAGAATTTCGTTACCCATTTTTCGATCAGCTTCAATCCTTCTTCTGCCGACATCCTTCCCGAGACGACCTGATTCAAAGCGCTTTGATAAATTTCGTCGCTCACTTGCTGCCATTCCGGGATCGGAACGAGCGTGAACGGATAGCTCAGGCCTTTTTGGTAAACCAGAAATTCGGGATGTTCCTTGAAATATTGCGTGTCTTCCATGTCGTTGCGAATCGGAATCCGGAACGGATAATAATTGCCGTCTTCCCCGACTTCGCCTTTCATGATCTGTTCTTGCGCCGGTTTGGATCCGAGGAACTCGATCAGTTTTTTCGATGCTTCCAGCTTTTCGCCCTCTACGCCGTCCGGGATGGACAACAGGTACGCCGTCACTTCGGTCGCTTTACCGGCCGGACCTGCCGGCACTTCCGCCACGCCGACCTCAAACGGACTGCCCGCTTTCCAGACATCCGGCACGCCCCAGGGGCCTTGCAATTCCATGGCCACGACCTGATTTCGGAAGTCCGCCATAACCCCGCCGCCGTCCTTATTCAAGGAATCCGGCGGGGACGTTTCTTTCAACAGTTTGGTGTAAAATTCCAGCGCCTGTTTGCCTTCGGGCGAATTGAGCGCCACTTTGTATCCGCCGTTTCCGTCTTCCTCCACCAGTTTGGCTCCGGCTTGCGCCGCGAACATGCCGTACATCCAGGTCAAATCCGGCCCTTGTTTACCCGAGAGGCCAATCCCGAATTGGTCCGGTTTTCCGTCCCCGTTCTTGTCCACCGTCAAAGCTTTGGCGACTTCATATAGCTCTTCCCAAGTGGCAGGCGGTTTCGTGATGCCGGCTTCTTCGAACATCGTTTTATTGTAAACCAGTTGAATCGTGTGACCGAGCCACGGCAAGCCGTACAGTTTGCCGTCCGTTAAGGCCAGTTGCCAAATTTCCGGCACATAGTTGCTTTCATTCGCCGCAAAATCTTCCGTCAAATCGATGAAGGCGCCTTGCGAAGCTAACGCTTTCACTTCGCCGTAAGAGACTTGCAGCACTTCCGGAGCTTGGCCGCTAAGGATCTGCGTGAGCAGTTTCTGACCGTACTGGATGCCGCCCAGCATTTCGACTTTAATATCCGGATTTTGCGCTTCAAACTCATCCAGAATTTCTCTGATCGCTTTTCCGCGCCCGGAATCGCTTGCCCAGGCGATTTGCATCTTGATCGTCGTGACTTTGCCGGAATCGCCGGTTTCGGTGCTGGAATCTCCCGACACGGTTCCGGCATCCCCCGCATTGTTCGTGTTGCCGCAAGCAACCAGGACGATGCTCAGCAGCAAAATCTGACACACATGAAGCCAACTTCTCTTTTTCATTGCAGTACCCTCCTTGAAAATAAATGCCCTTGCAAGAGCTATTCAATCATCAAGCGTGCTTGCACCGGAATGATGCAAGACGCTTGGGATTGATCTGTTTTGCCATCGTTGGCATTTTTGGCGCAAAAAGATTCAGACCGATCCGCGTTCCTTGATGACCGGTGTAATCAGCACGCGCCTGCCGTGGCTGCCGTTTTCCAGCTGCTTGAACAAAATATCAAAAGCATTTTCCACAAACGCGGGAATCGACTGGTCAATCGTCGTGATGGGCGGATGATAGTACTCCCCCATCCGGATATTATCAATCCCCATTACCGCGACATCGTCGGGAATTTTCAAGCCCAATTCCTGGATCGCCCTGTAAGCGCCAAGCGCGCGTTCGTCGCCGGATACGAAGATCGCGTCCGGCCGTTCATCTGCGGGCCCGGTCAACAGCATCCTCGATTTCTCGTAAGCGGCACGGATGCTGCCCACGCCCGTAATCGCTTTCCCGACAGCGTTCTTCTCCATCGCTTCACGGGTTTGGAAAAACTCGAAAAAGCCTGCAGCCCGGTCGGGGTTGTTGTTGAACTCCTCATTGCCGACCAAAAACGCGATTCGTTTTCGTCCCTTCGAGACCAGGTATTGGGCGCCCAAAAACCCGGCGTAACGGTTGTCCAAATCCACATAGGAGGTGTCGAAATAATCCAGGTCCTTACCGATAATGACAAACGGGATTTTCTTTTTCCGCAAATAAGCGGTCCGGGGGTCCCCTTTCATAATATCGAACATGACGGCGCCGTCGGCCATCCCGTGTTTCAGCATGTAGAAACCGTCATTGACGTCATCCTTGTAGTTCTCGGCGGACGAAGATGAGATCACCAGGCGATAATTGCGCCGTTTTGCCTCCTTCATCATTTCGGAAAGAATCTCGTTGTGAAACGCCCCCCAGTAATGATCCTCATGCTGGGCGACAAACACAATCAACGTATTCGTCCGTTTTGCCCGCAACCCTCTTGCCAGGATGTTCGCTTCAAAACCGGTTTCATCAATGACCTTCTGCACGAGTTCGCGCGTAGAGCGTTTGACCTTGGGGTCATGGTTCAGCACTCTTGAAACGGTCCTTACGGAAACCCCCGCCAGTTTTGCGATATCATTGATTGTCAGGTTTTTATCCATCTCGAACATCCCCGAATTCATCTTTTGCTATCGTTAGCAAAATCATTGTATCCGGTTTCTTTTCGTGTGTCAAGGCAATCGATCGCATCAAATTGCGCGTTTAAAACAATTTCGCCAAATGTTCCGCAAGCGCCGGATAAGACCAATGTTTTTCGGCGATTCGGAAATTGTGCTCCACCATCCGGTTGCGATATTCCGGGTCCAACAGCACGCGCAGGCACGCTTCTGCCGCTTTCACCACTTTCTGCCCGTCGACTTGCACCAAGCCGTCCGTTCCCGTTTCATGGGCATTTCCAAGGGAGATAACCTGGAGGCCCAAAGGTTTGATATCCGTCTCATAAACCGGATATTCGTAGAGAACGATCGGTTTTTCGCGAACAAGGCTTCCAGCAATTGATTTCCCCAGCCCTCAAGGATACTCGGATAAGTGATCAGGTCGGCATGCACATAGGCGTCCCACAACGAGTAGTTTTTGATTCCGTTTTGAACGGAACGGGTTGCCTGGATGTTATCGTTGACGAAGACCAGCCTGACGTTTTCCAGCTCCGCTTTCTTGATCAAGGCCGGGATATAGTTCTCGCCGGCTTCCGGCATTCCCGCAAGCGCCAGCACGATTTGACTGTCGTCTCCGAATGTTTTTCCGTTATACAAGCGCTGTCCGGATAACCGCGCTCTAAACTCCGGCCGCTGCAAGGTGGCCGCGACATCGATCGCCAGCTCGATCGCCTTTCGTTCCGTAATCCGCGTCGCTTGCAGTAGCAGGATGTCATTTTCGCCGATGCCGAACCGCTCGCGAAAATCGTAATTGTATTCATCCGTCCTCCACAAAGGAGCGTGAAAATCGAAAACGTTCGGAACGACATGAGAATCCAGTCCTTTTCGAAGGCTTAATTCCTTTCGGGCGATCTGGTTGATCGTGACATGGCGGATCAAGCCGTCGCGCGGCGGGAAAACCTCGTCCAGCAATTGCTTGACGGTTTCATTGGTCGGATGGCTGTACTTTGCGCGTTCCCAGTAAAATCATGATGATGCGCAACCGCCTTGATCCGGCGTTTCCTGACGGCGGCCGCAAATGCGGCGCCGGCCGACAAGCCCCAGCCGAGCGACCAGATATTGTTCGGCACGAGAACATCCAGTTCGTAACGATCGATCGCCCGGATCAACGATTCTTCGATTTTCGCCGCGTATGCAAACACCTCGCGGCGGAATTGCTCTTCCGTTTCATAATCCTGCAGCCGTTCATAGGCGTTAAGGACAAGCTTATCGTTGAGCGGATGTCGATAATGCAATTCGTCGATCTCGATTCCTTCCTGTTCGCCCAGGCTTCCCGCCAGCAAAAACACGTTATGCCCCATGTCTTCCAATACTTTTTTCCATTTTTCCATTTCCAGCGAAACGCCGTCCGTTTCCCCGACCCGAAAATGGCAAAGCGCAATGTTCATCGTTTTCTGACCTCTCTTTTTTGCCATCGTTAGCATTTTTGATTTTACAACAGACAACTCCGAAAGAAAAGTCTTTGGATTGCAAAACATTAAAGCTCGAGCTTAATTATTGTGTTTCCTTTCCTTCAGGATCGGGATGCTTTCCTGCAGCTTTTGCTTCAACAGGATCAAGTCCTGCTTTTCTTGCGATTCGCGAACCGGTTTTTCTTTCAATGACCGGAATGCGTCTTCCAATTCGCTTGGGGTCAGAGGGACCACGTTCAACCCCGCCATACGATAGGCAGGCAAGTGGCAAGCTTGCACAATGGCGCCGGCACCGACGATCCCGATTCCCCGCGTCTTGTCCCTCGGCAATTTCGGCGCGTAATCCAGGTCCAGCCACGCCTTTTCCATATGGTCATGCATGTGTCATCCCTCCGTAACAGGCTGTTTATTTACGATAAGCAGATGCTCGCAAGCCAGCACGGTCTCGTCACGCTGATTGATCACCTCAACGAGTTCGCTAACGATTCACCTGTCCTTGACGCTCGGGATGGTCCTTCTTGGTCTTTTGCCGTTACCTTGACTCGAATCGTATCCCCGATAAATACCGGTTTAATAAACCGGAGACGGTCGTAACCATATGACAAACTATTCGGCATGACAAGTATTCATGAACAACGAATCCGTTGGCTCTGGATCTCCTGAAACCATACTGCGGGGAATCGCCGCTTCAATCCATACTGAACAAAGAGACGGCGCAAGAAATACGAAATATTTGGACTTCCCTTATCCTGTGAAGGTTTGACCGCTTTCCGTCAAACCCGCTTGACACATCGGAATATCCGTCATATGATCGAATCCAAATGACCGGGGTATCCGGCAAAATCGCGTGATTAGGACTCGAACAGGTGATTGTCGCCGACTACGACCGTCCTTTGAACCGCTTTGGAGGTGCGGAAAAGATATGTTCAGGAAGCAACCCTATGCCGGCACGCGCGAGGAGCAATACGAATTGCTGCTCCGCCAGTTGACCGGTCTGATCGAGGACGAGACCAACCGCATCGCCAATCTGGCCAACGCCGCGGCGCTGCTCGGTCAATTTTGGACGATATCAATTGGGTCGGATTTTATTTATTGGAAGGAGACCAGCTTGTGCTCGGACCGTTTCAGGGGCTCCCGGCCTGTGTCCGGATTCCGGTTGGCCGCGGCGTATGCGGGACGGCCGTAAGCCGGGGAGAACCGATTGTCGTCGACGATGTGCATCGGTTCCCCGGCCATATCGCTTGCGACAGCGCGTCCAACTCGGAAATCGTCATCCCGCTGCGCAGCGGGAATGCCATCATCGGCGTGCTGGACATCGACAGCCCCCGTTTCGCCCGTTTCGATCGGACGGATTTGCATTATCTGTCCCGATTCTGCGACACGTTGGCTGCGCATTTGTAAGAGAGCCTATTCGGTCCGGACGAGCGGCCGGTAGACCGCGAACGGCTTGCCGTAGCGGAACGGCTCGCTCATCTCGTCCAGCGCGGCTTTTACTTCCGCATCCAGTCCGATCTCCAGGCTCTTCAAATTTTCCTCCAGCTGCCCGACGCGCGTGGCGCCTACGATGACAGTCGAGACGGCCGGCCGGTCCATCAGCCACGCCAGCGACAAAACGCTTGGCGACCAGCCGCGCTCCGCCGCCAGCCGGCCGACCCGATCCCCGAGCGCAATCGTCTTCTCATCCAGAAACCGGCGGAATGTCGGGTCCGTATCCGCCCTCGATCCTGCAGGCACGCCGTTCGCCGCGCCGTATTTGCCGCTTAGGATGCCGCCGGCCAGCGGAAAATAAGGGATGATGCCCACACCCTGATCCGCGCACAACGGGACCAGCTCCTGCTCGGGTGTACGGTCCGCGAGCGAATAGCTGACTTGCGTGGAAATATACCGGGCATACCCTTGGCGATCGCTGATCGCAAGCGCCTTCATCAATTCCCATGCGGCATAGTTGGACGCTCCGATATACCGCACCTTACCCGAGCGGATCATGTCGTCCAGCGTGCGCAGCGTTTCGTCAAGCGGCGTGTTCGGATCGAAGGTATGGATCTGATACAAATCGACACAGTCGGTTCGGAGGCGCCGCAGGCTGTTTTCCAGTTCCCGCTGCAAATGGTACCGGGAAGAGCCGCTATCGTTCGGCCCTTGCCCTCGCGGCAGCCCGGCTTTCGTCGCAAGCACAACGTCGTGCCGCTTTCCGGCGAGCGCCTGTCCGATGATGCTTTCCGATTCGGTATTCGCATATATATTCGCCGTATCGATGAAATTGATGCCGCGATCCAGCGCATGCTCGATGATGCTGATCGAGGTGTCCCGGTCCGCCCGTTTTCCGAAAGCGTTGGCGCCCAGTCCCAATGCGGAAACTTGCAGCCCGCTGTTTCCAAGACGACGATATTGCATGGTCATTCGCTCCTTTGCCCCTATAGATCGCATCTATTGTACCCCGATTTTCTTCCGGATGAGAAGCCGCACAGTACAATTTTCTCTTAACCTTTGATATGATAGAACATAAACCGAACGAGGAGGATGAAAAATATGGGATTGGATCTAAACCGGCTGCGATATCCGATCGGCCCGTTCACCCCGCCGTCCGGCGGCGACGACGTCGAGCCGTTCATTCGCGGCCTCGAAGAAGCGCCGGCCCGGCTTCGGCAAGCGGTCGACGGACTGAGCGAACCGCAGCTCGATACGCCGTACCGCGAAGGCGGCTGGACGGTCAAACAGGTCGTGCATCATCTGGCGGACGCCAGCATGAACGGTTTTATGCGGACGAAGCTCGCCCTGACGGAGGATACGCCGGTGATCAAGCCTTTCGAAGAGGAAGGCTGGGCGCTGCTCCCCGATGCGAAGGAAGCCGAGGTCGGCCTGTCCCTGGCGATTCACGGCGCGCTGCATGACCGTTGGCTCGTCCTCCTGCGCAGCCTGCGGCCGGAAGACTTCGAACGTTCGTTTCGCCATCCGGCCAGCGGCATCTGGACGTTGCGCAAGGCGATCGCGTTCTTCGACTGGCATAACCGCCATCATACCGCTCATATCACCGGCTTGCGCGAACGAATGAATTGGTGATTGCCGCTCTTATACCGCGGCCAATTCGGCGATTCGCCGATTGCAATCCCCGCGGTACATGCCGCCGTGATAACAAATCACCCGCTCGATATCGAAGGCGGCAAATTTCGTCAACGACCGGACCGCCAGCCCGGGATCGACTGCATGTTCGGGATCGGGTCCGAGCAATTCGCCTCCGGCGACGTTCATCGCATCCGCTGCGATGAGCGTCTTGCTCGGCCTGTGATACAGGCTGATATGGCCCGGCGTATGGCCCGGCGTTTCGATGACCGTCAGCCCGCCGCCGAACGGCAGCTCCTCCCCGTCCGCCACCAGCCTGTCGACCGGTGCCTTCGGCGGATTCTCCAACGTCCGCTTGAACGCCTCTTTCCATTCACCCGGGACGCCTTCCGGCATGGAACGCAAAGCCGACGCGATGCGCTCCGGCGTAACCTTCAGCAGCATTCTGTCCCCTTGTATATACGGCTTCTCCAGCTCGCTTGCAATCACGTTGATTCCGTCCGGACCGTTCTTCAGTATGGTGGCCAGACTGCCGATATGATCGATATCCTGATGGGTGATGATGATGTTCGTCAGCCGATCGACGGAGAACCCTTCGGCTTCAATCGCACGCTTCAGCAACGGGTATTGGCCCGGATATCCGGTATCGATCAGTACAATGCCGTCGTCATCCCATACCATGGCCGGACAGACCGTTTCGGTCCGGCCCATCATGACGGCCGAAAGCTCGAGCATGGCGATTCCTTGACTTGCGATCGTACAATGCCTCCTTCAAAACGGATGTTGGGTTCAGCCGCATTGTACCAGCAAGCAAGATTTTTGTAAATATAAAAACATTTAATATACCATAAAAATTTATTTTTGTCAATAATCTTTTTCGCGATTTATGTTTATCCTCAATGTTGATTTTCAGCTTAAAGAAAAACCGCTCTCACGGGTGATCGATTTGTTCAGCTAACGTGTCCCGTTAGCTTAATTCTCTGTTCTCCTTTAATAGAGTGTTTATACTGCAACTTTCTTATTTGATTGAGTGTTACCTGCGATCCAAAAAGGAGTTCGAATGAACGCACAGTGAGGATTTCATCGAATTTATTTTGAAGTTCTTCAGGAATGATGAATTCTGTATTCTTTTTAAAATTCACTTCCAAACCGGCTTTTTCAACTTCAACGGCTTCATGAATATAGGCTTTCAAGATGGTTTCCATTTCAACTATTTCTCGAACATTGGTGAACCGAATCTGGCGCCCCGCCTGTACATTCTCCGTTTGTTGGATTAGAATACCATGGGCATCCTGTAACAAGGTATCCCGCTCTTTCATCGCTGCTCGGATTTTGCGCAGGCAAGCGGAGAGACAGTGCCGATTTTCCCCGCTTATCATAACAACGATGTCTGTATCTTGCTGTGGTCCATTAGCATTGGCTGATAAGGGAAGAAGTAAAGCAGTTACGATTGAAAGTACCGTTGCTCGCAAAACTTTTCTAGACATAAACCATTCCCCTTCCTATTATTATAATTTGTTTCGTATATATGGTAAAATATACTAAAAAGTGTCTATTGGTAGTGTGATATTATGCATAAAAAAACAGAAGCTATATTGTTTTTGCGCTGCTTGTATGTTTGGCATTCTCATTAACTGTGAACGTTTATCTAATGAAAAAATCTACATATACTGCTGAGGTTGCCAAAGTAATTAGCATTAATCGAGATCAAACAACGATCATAATTAGGAATTTAGGTGGTCAGGAAAGGTTGGTTAAGGTTAGGGCGGTGGACTCTGAGGTTCTTCAATTGGATACAACCTATTGGTTAGAATACAAATCGAACTTCGGTGAAACGCCTCGATTAGTTTCTTACAAGTTGTTGAAGTTCGATGAGTGATGTGAAATGTTGACTTGAGAGTTATTCATGACTTGAACCCTCTGTAAGCTTTTCTTAAATAGCGAATCAAAAGTCCAACAGCCACAAGGGCTTAGGACCTCTTTTGTCGAATTCAAGTGCAAGGAAAACAGGGGCTTACTCGCGAAAAACCTTGCACATGGTGGCATCCAAATTGTATCAGCGAACCGAGAGCCAGATGATCATGCAAGGCGACTTCTTTTTGCCGTTTGGCGGGAAACTCGCAGAAGATAACCGCTGGGTGTTGCTCGCCCAAATGTTTCCGCGGGGGAAGCTCGAAGAGAAGTATGCGAAGAACTTTGAGTCTCAAGGGTCAGAAGGCTGTATCGAATCCGTGTCGCTCTCGGCGCCCTGATCATCCAGGAGCGGCTGGGCACCGATGATCGTGAGACGCTTCGTCAGATTCTGGAGAACCCGTATCTGCAGTACTTCCTCGGTCTGCCCGAATACCAGTACCGTCGCCCGTTTCACCATTCACTCATGACACACTTTCGCAAGCGGCTGGGCGGGGAAATCCTCGATGAAGTCAATGATTGGATCGCTCTGGAAGAAGCGCGTAAGTCGAGTGAAGCGAATGATTCTTCGGACAATGACTACGATTAAGCCTGGCAACGGGGCGGCCGCAGCAACGGACGAGTGCGCAGAACCGCAACTTCGGCAGATGGAACTGACAAACGAGGGGGAACTGTTGCTGGACGCTACCTGCGCGCCGGCGGACATCGCCTACCCGACGGATCTGTCTCTTCTGAATACGGGCATCAATGTGTATAACCGTTCGACAATTAATTCCTTCTTTCTCCCAAACATACAAAGCCTCATCATGATTTTTTATTAAAATGAGCGTTTTGCAATAA
>NZ_BOVJ01000005.1 GCF_018403665.1 Paenibacillus cisolokensis | reverse complement strand
AACAGCCTGACTTTTGCAGCTTTTCGCCAAAACATCTGCCGGGAGACGGAAACGCTAAAGGCGGGACGCACCGACGGACCGGAGACGAGTAGACAGAAGGCTGGGCATGCCGACGGACCGGAGAGACGATTTGACGGATGGCGCAGACGGATAGACAGGCAAAAAAGAGCGGCAGGTTATGGCATGAATAACCTGCCGCTCTTTTTGTAAACAGCCGGCCGCCTGCAATTCTCATCCGTCGATACGCGCCGCTGTCCGCCGGGAACGGTGCCGGTGCCTACGGCGTCAGAAACAATGTCGCATTCAAATATTGCTTCGCCGTTGCGTGCAGATAGCATGTCAGAACCGAGATGGCCGCCACGAGCAAGCTGTTGCGGACGACTTCCCGCTCGGTTCCGGACAGCCGGCTCATCCGGTCGATCAGACGATCGGCCAGACGGACCATGTCGGCGGCAGGCTTCGTCCGGGCGCTTTCCCTGCCTGCCGACAGCGTAATAAAGCCGTTCGTCTTCGCCTTGATCGCGATCCATTCTTCGAACAGCGATGAATACGCCTCGTACAGCTCCAGCGGGCCGAGCAGATCGTCCTGCTCATCTTCGGGCTTACGGAACAGGGCGGCGAACAGCTTGCGGATCGAGTCGAAATCGAGATTCGATTTCAAATCGTCGATGATGAACAATAGTGCCGCCTGATTCAGGGAATATTTTTTGCCGGCTTTCGGCGAACCGAAGTATTCCTTGAAATCCCGCTTGACCCAATTTTGCATCGAGCTCGGAGACAGATGGGCGTATTCGATTTGCCCGCCGAGCGCCGCTATTTCCTGCAACGAGAAACCGCGTACGCGGCCTCCTTTGATCAGTTTTTCAAATATCGGCGGCAGTGCCGTCGACAGAAAAGCCGGAAGCGGATTGCCGTTTCGCAGATCGCGCCGGTGCTTCTTGTTCCATGCTTCCTGCAGCACTTGCAAAGGCGTCTGGCCGCTGTAGCCGTCGAGAGCAAGAAGCAGACATGCCATTTCATGACGGGTAAGCGTAAAGGATTCCACAGATCGCCCTCCTTTTTATTTCAAGTTCATACGAACCTATCATACGCCCGTCAAAGCAGCTTTGTAAAGGCCAGCAAATCAATGAGAACGGCGTGTTGAATCCGATTTTCCGATCAAATTCCGCCGTAATCTCCCGCCATGGGCACGCACAGCATTTGTAAATCTTTTCTCGGGTTCGTACAATTAGTTCATATGAACTTAATAAAATTCATGGAAAAGGATAGTGAACCGGGAATATGGGTATAGGATTCAATCTGTTCTTGTTTGCCGTACTGATCGTCTTGACCGCCTTTTTCGTCGCGACGGAGTTCGCGATCGTGAAAGTGCGGCCGAGCCGCGTCGATCAGCTCGTTCTGGAAGGAAGGAAGGGCGCGCTGGCGGTTCGGCAAGTCACCGGCAACCTGGACGGATATTTATCCGCATGTCAGCTCGGCATCAGCATTACCGCACTTGGTATCGGCTGGCTTGGCGAGCCTACCGTAGGGGCGCTGCTTCTTCCCGTATTCGATCAATTCGGCCTGAATCCCGATCTCAGCCACATTGTCTCGATGATCATCGCCTTTATCCTGGTTACATTCATTCACGTCGTTGTCGGCGAACTGGCTCCGAAAACATGGGCCATTCAGAAAGCCGAATTTCTTGCCCTGATGACGGCGAAGCCGATCATGATCTTCTATAATGTGCTGTATCCGTTCATCTGGCTGCTGAACGGCTCCGCCAACGCCATTACCCGGCTGTTCGGGCTGCATCCGGTGAAGGAGCACGAAGACGCCCCGTCTGAGGAAGAAATTCAGATCATATTGTCGGAAAGCTTGCAGAGCGGCAAAATCAACACGACCGAATACGGTTATGTGAGCCGGATCTTCGCTTTCGACGAGATGCTCGCCAAAGAAATTATGGTTCCGAGAACCGACATGGTCTGTTTATATACCAACAATACGTTGGAAGAAAATATGGCCATCATCCGCAGGGAACAATACACCCGTTTCCCGGTCGCGATGAACAGCAAGGACAATATTGTCGGTACGATCAATACGAAGCAGCTGTTTTTGGAGTATGACGGCGACCCGCAGTTCGATTTTAAAAAGCTGATCCATCCGGCGCTGACCGTGTCCGAGTTTACACCGGTCAAGTCGCTGCTGAAACGGATGCAGCAAGAGCGCGTACACATGGCCGTTCTAGTGGATGAATACGGCGGTACGTCGGGCATTATAACGATCGAGGACATTCTCGAAGAAATTGTCGGCGAAATCCGCGACGAATTCGATGCGGACGAGCGCCGGGAAATCGAGAAGCTGGACGAAAACTGCTATTTGCTGGACGGTAAAGTATTGCTGACAGAGCTTAGCGATCTGACCGGTCTGAAACTGGACGACGAGGAAGTGGATACGGTCGGCGGCTGGCTGTACAGCAAAATGCCCGAGCCGAAAAAGGCAAGGAATATGTTGAAGGCCATGTGACGTTCATTATTCGGGAGACGTCGAAAACCGCATTCGCAAAGTCGAAATGATTATCGGCGAAGGCGAGGCCGTACAGGAAATTCCCGCGGGTTAACGATATAAGAAGGGGCTGTCCCAAAAGGTCTTGAATGACCGGGGATCGTCCCTTCTTTATATATCTTTGTTAAATGGAAGAGGGGCGGTTTCTCCGTACGTTCGATCTACCATGTTGATTGCAATGAGCTTGGAGGCTGACACTCCTCCGGGCTATCTTGTTCGTCTCGTCAACGAGGCGGTTAACTTTCCGGACGACAAGATTTTATCGGCATGCCAGCGGCGCCTCGATGCGGGCAGTAGTTGTCCGGCGGCCGGACAAGCCAGGCAATCCCCCAAAATGCCTCACCAGCGTCATCGTCTACGCCTACGCCGCTCCTTTTACGGGTATAAGACGGTCCGAGCTTATCCAGTGAACAGATGTCAACGGTGAAAGCCAAGCGGTTATACCAGCGAACCTGGGGCCGCCGGTAACAGCTGTAGATTGAGGATACTGCAAAAGTGCAGAATTTTTGCCCCTGACGGATGCTTTTGACTCAAATTGCTGCGATAGTACAGGATTTTTAGACCGTTTTCGTATTGCAAGCCGATTTGGAGGTTGAAAAACTGCATTATCGCAGTAATTTGAACGTTCGGGCTATCAGCAGCGAGGAAAAGCTGCACTTTTGCAGGATTGGTTGATTTAAAATGACTGAAAACGAATGAAAACGACAGCGAACAGGCGCCGGGGCTGTGATCCGGTTGCAATCGGGCGGCTCCATATCCCCCTCGCATATTCCATGCTGACAAGATGAGCCATGAACCTTGATGTTTCCGCATCATACATAAGCCGTATTTCCACATCATAAGCCGAATCGAATAGAATAAGCCTTCCATGCACATGATGAAAAAACATCGCAGCGTTCATACCGGCTTGACAATTGTTCGCTATACTGGCGGCAGGAGGTGCCTATTCATGATCTATGCCGGATCCGTCCACCGTCCCAGACTCCTGATTCTGTACGCTGCCTACGGCGACGGCCACCTGCAGGCGGCCAGGGCGATTCTCGATGCGCTGGAAAGCTGCGGCGGCGAAGGGGTGCTCGTCGATTTGCTGGCGGAATCCCATCCGATTCTGTATCAAATGACCAAGCGTTTCTATATGCACAGCTACAAATATATGCCCCATGTTTACGGATGGGTGTACAATCGCACAAGGCCGATGAAGCACAATTCGCTTTTTGGCGGCTGGCTTCACTCATTCGGCCGGGATACGATACGCCGCATCGTCGCGCTCGAACGTCCGGATGCCGTCATTCATACCTTTCCCACTTTCGCGTTGCCATCGCTGCAGCATACCGGACGTCCGGTCCTGACCGGAGCTGTCGTGACGGATTTCGATTTGCACTGCCGCTGGGTTCATCCCCGAATCGACCGTTATTATGTGGCGACCCCGGATATGCGCAAGGAATTGATATCGCTCGGCATTTCCGAATCCCGGATCGTCGTCAGCGGCATTCCGCTCAAACGCGGTTTCCGCAACGTTGTCCCCGATCCGCGAATCAGGGCCCGTCACGGCCTCGATCCGGTGCGGCCGCTCGTCCTCATTATGGCGGGCGCATACGGCATGCTGGAGGGCGTGCCGCAAATGCTGGAAGGCCTGCTGGCGCATCCGGATACGGCGGTGGCGCTCGTCTGCGGCCGCAACGAGGCGCTTGCGGATTCCGTTCGAACGCGTTTTGCCGGCGCATGCGCGGAAGGAAGGCTGCGCGTGTTCGGCTATGTGGACCATGTTCACGAGCTGATGTCCGTCTCCTCCTGCGTCGTGACGAAGCCCGGCGGCATTACGCTGGCCGAAGCGCTCGCAGCCGGCATACCGATCTGCACCTTACGTCCTGTCCCCGGACAGGAACGCAATAACGCCTTGTATCTGGAGAGCAAAGGCGCCGCGTTCGTCGCCCGGAACAAAGATCAGTTGATTGCCGAAATATTGAAACTCGTTCACGATCCCGTTCGTTTAAAGAATAGGAAAAAAGCTGTTGCGGAGCTGCAGACCAAAAATGCGGCGGAAACGATCGTATTGGATATTTTGTCGCGCTTGCCTATAATAAAAGGAGCGCGCTTCGGCCTGTAGCGTCTGTCGACGCTTCGCGCCGGCATGACGCACTCGATCTTCGGGAAGGAGGCCGTCGACGCATGTTGCCCAGCCGGAAAGCCCGGTTGTTCGACTCGGAGATGTATCTCATCTTCGTCATTTTGTTCCTCGTTGAGTTTATCCGGGGCGCCGCGCTGATCAGTTTTTTGCCTATTTACGGCGAGAAGATGCTGGGCCTGCCGCTCGGCATTATCGGGATCGGGATAACCGCCCATTATCTGACCGATACGCTGCTGAAAATCGCAATCGGCTACCTGCTCGACAGGTTCTCCATCCGCTTCATCGTTCACGCCAGCTTGCTTCTGTCCGTTGCGGGCGTTATCCTTATTCCGTTCGCGGCGCAGCCATGGCTGTTTATTACCGCTTCGGCGCTCTTCGGAATCGGCATCTCGCCGATCTGGATCGTCTGTCTGACGAAAGTAGACGAAAGCAGGAGAGCGACCCAGATGGGCTTCTTGTATACGATCTGGTTCGTCGGCCTCGGGGCAGGTCCGATCGTTTGCAATTTCGCCATTCATCGCGGCATGGAGCATGCGTACGAACTGTTATTTGTCTGCACCGCGCTGGCCTGGTTTCTCTCGCTCTTTACAAGCAATCGCCGCATGGCCGACATCGTCACCCTGCCGCTAAGTGAACAGATGCGCGTGCTGAAGGACAAGCTGTCCCGGATGAAGCTGCTGCTGCCCGGCATGGTGCTGCAGACGACCGGCGCTGCGATGCTCGTGCCGATATTGCCGAGGTTTGCCGAGATTCGTCTCGGACTGACGCCGCCGCAATATTCGCTGCTCTTGACGGCCGGAGGGCTATGCACGGTTGCGGCACTGGTGCCTATGGGCAGATTGTCCGACAAGGTCGGCAACAAGAAATGGTTTCTCGTCGGCGGCTTCAGCTTTTTGCCGTGGCGCTGTACGGACTTGCCTGGGGACCGAATCTGTGGCAGGCGCTGCTCGTCGCCGCCCTGCTCGGCGTTTCGTACGCCGCTGTGCTGCCCGCTTGGAACGCGCTGCTCGCTTCCTATGTTCCGCCGCAGCAGCGAGGACTCGGCTGGGGCATTTTTCCACCGTGGAAGGGATCGGCGTCATGATCGGTCCCGTAGCGGGAGGCTATTTGGCGTCCTGGCAAGGCGAAGCGTTCGTCGTCTGGATCAGCGCCGTATTGTTCGCCCTAATCGGGCTGTTCTATTTATGGTTTCCGTTCCGCGTTTTCGCCGAGAATGGCGCCTTTAAAGACAGGTGAATGAAAATCAATGAGCAAGCTCCAGCAATGGATTGACCAAGCGAAAGAATTGAGCATCGAAGATTTGCAGCGAACGCTGGAAAGCTACTCCGATTTCGGTCCGCTTCCCGGCTTGCTGCTCACGTACATAGAATCGTTTTTCCCGTTCCTCCCGCTCCTTCTGATCGTCGCTGCCAATGCCAACATTTACGGGTTGTGGCTCGGCTTTTTGCTGTCATGGATCGGGGTGTCGGCAGGGGCGGCGAGCGTTTTTTGGGTTGCACGGTTATTGGGAGGAAAGATCGGTACGAGATTGCAGCGCCGCTATCCGAAGATGAAAGGATTTTTCAACTGGATCGAGACGAAAGGCTTTACGCCGCTGTTCCTCTTGTCCTGTTTTCCTTTCTCGCCCTCATCGCTGATTAATATAGTGTCCGGTCTCAGTACGATACCGTTTCCGACGTTCCTGATCGCGGTTGCACTCGGCAAAGCCGTCATGATTTTCAGCGTCTCGCTGCTCAGCTTCGATATCGGCAACCTGCTGCAGGAACCGTGGCGAATCGCCTTGACGGCCGCTGTCATTGTGGCGATGTGGTACGGCGGCAAAAGGCTGGAAGCCCGCTATCATCACTGATGGCCGCTGGAGGAGGATAGATGATGCCGCTTGCGCTATCGTTCGACGTGGCCGCCACGGCAGTCGTGCTGCTGCTCGCAGCAGGGCTGTTCGGCGGCATGTTCCTGTTTGTCCGGACCGTATCGGACGATTCGGATAAACATCAGGATCTGAAAGAGTTGGTCGAAACGCTGTTCGGAACTCCCGCCCATCTGCGGCCGGACAAAGACACGCAGGCCACAGCGGGCGAACCGGCCGCTGCGCGGAAACCGCCGGCGCCGTTCGAGGACGAATGTCCCGCATGCGGCGAACGTGTCACACATGAACATCCGGAATGCCCGGGATGCGGGCTGCGCCTGCTGTAACAATGGAAGGCCGCCCGTCCTCCTCCCACCTCGCAATTTTATGCAGATCATCTACTATCTTCCAGCCATAACCAGATCTTTTTCCCCGTCCGTTCTTTCCCGATTCATATCCCCGTCCCGCACTTGCCGCATTCTTATTCCCACACTCCTGACAGCCCGTCTTGTCCCTTCCGCTCACCCCGGACAAATTACCCGCTTCAGTCACGACCGAATCTGCGACTATTTCCTTATACTCCTTGTTACAACTGAATCGTTAGCCTTATAGTCTGTTTTTTTATTTTAGATATTTTATTTCAAAATTTATTTTTATATTGAAGTATTATTTCTAAGGCGCTATAATAGCTACGTGGTAAAAACTTTCAATTTTAGACCTCGATGGATAGCCTGCCAAAATTAAATTCCATAAGGGGGGATCCAAACCGTTGTTTCAGAAAAAGCAGGGACAGCGCTGTCAGGGCGTCATGACATCCGCCGCGGACAACACCTCATTTGACGCCGCCGAATCGGATCTATTCGGAGAGGAGGGGGGACGATGAGCCGCGCCGAGCTGATGGATGCCGAGGCTGCGGAGACGATGGGATTCGCCCCGGAACGTCTTCGCTTCGCATGGGAAGCGGTGCGCGAGGCCGTGGAAGCCGGAGAAACGCCCGGCGCGGTCGCGATCGTCTCCCGCCGCGGCATGCGGCTTCGATACGCGTACGGCTGCTCTGTCGACGACGGCAGCCAGCAGGTCCCTATCTCCTTCGATACGATCTACGACTGCGCATCGCTAACCAAGATCGCCGTCACATTGCCGCTCCTTCTGCTGCTGATCGACCGGGGACGGCTGCTTCTTTCCGATCCGCTCTTTCGCTACATTCCCGGTTTCGACGATCCTGTCAAGCGTCAGATTAACGTCCTTCAACTGCTCACCCACACCTCCGGCCTTGCACCCTTTTCGATATGTCCGGTCTGGATCGCAACGGCATCATCGATTTCATCAGCCAATCGGAACTGCGCTCCGCGCCCGGCACCAAAATCGAATACAGCGATTGCGGATTTATTCTGCTCGGAGCTCTGATCGAGAAGCTGACGGACATGACGCTCGACGAAGCGGCCGAACGCGAGCTGTTCCGCCCGCTCGGGATGGCGGACGCCGGTTTTCTTCCGCATCCCGGCAAATATGCGCGCATCGCCCCGACGGAATACGACGCGGATATGGGTACTTGTCTGCGCGGCATCGTACACGACCCGAATGCCCGGGCGATGGGCGGAATCAGCGGACATGCCGGCCTGTTCGCCGCCGCGGACGATCTGATCCGGTATGCCGAGCTATGGCTTCGGGATGCGCCCGGCGGGCAGCGCCTGCTGTCGCAAGCGGCGATGCGTGCGGCCATTTCATGCCGGACGGCATCCGTACCGGGCGGCAGGCGGGGGCTCGGCTGGGCGCTCAAGGGAGATCCGCTCGATCCTTCAGGCGATTGGCTCTCCGCCGACACGTTCGGCCATACCGGATTTACCGGCACAAGCCTCGTTGTCGACCCGATTTGCGGCCTTGCGGCGGTTCTGCTGACCAATCGCGTTCATTACGGACGGGACGTCTCCGTTGTACGGCTGCGGGCGCGGTTCCACAATGCGCTTGCCGCCGCGCTGGCGTAAGGCGGCTCATACCGATCCGGAAAATTCCCGATTTCGATGCGCCGGCCTGCCCTTCCGATGGCAGGTCCGGCAGCTTAGGACAAGCTGGAGGTGCAGTACGGATGAAATCCGTATCGTTCAGAACGTATCGCCCCGGCGATGAAGCATTGATCGTCGAGTTGTGGAACCAATGCGCCGTCTGCGATCCCGTTACACCGCTCCGATTTCGCAACCTGGTACTGCTGGACGCCAACTTCGACCCCGCAGGCGTCCGTCTCGCGTTCGACGGCGAGCGGCTTGTCGGCTGCGTCTATGCCGTCAGACGCCTGCTGCCCATGGCAGGGAACGATCTCGATCCGGATAACGGCTGGATTCCGTTCTTCTTCGTCGATTCTGCCTATGAACGGCAAGGAATCGGCAGCGCGCTGCTTAGGGAAGCGGAAGCTTTCCTGCGGGAAGCCGGCCGCAAACAGCTGTTTTTCTCCGCTTACGCTCCCAATTATATCGTTCCCGGCATCGATGCCGCCGCCTACCCGAAAGGCGACGCCTTCCTGAGGCGCAACGGCTTTTCCACGCGTTATACCGCGGTCGCGATGGACCGTTCGCTTGTCGGCTATGTCGTGCCGGAAGAAGTTCGCGAGCTCAAGCGGCAGCGCTTCGCCGAAGGCTACCGTTTCCGGACGGCATCGGATGCGAACCTGGCCGATTTGCTCCGCTTCGCCGGCGAACGGTTCAATCCCGACTGGGCGAGGGCGATCCGCGAAGGGCTGCTGTCCGGGCAGCCGATCAACCGCATTAAGCTTGCCTTGCATGGCGATGCGATCGTCGGCTTTTGCCTGAACGGCGCCTATGAAGGCGTGCCGGAACGGTTCGGCCCGTTCGGCGTCGATCCCGGCCGCCGCGGGCTCGGACTCGGCAAAATTTTGCTGCATGAAGCATTGGCTTCCATGAAAGCGCAATCTCTGCACGGCGCCTGGTTTTTGTGGACGGGCGAGCAGAGTCCCGCCGGGCACCTGTACAAGCAAGCGGGATTCCGCATTACCCGCAGCTTCGATATTATGAGCAAGCCAATCGCCTAATCGCATGATCGAAGATTGGAGGAGAAAGCCATGAAGAAACGAATGGCCCTGACGCTTCTCGCTTTGCTGACGATTGTGATGGCGGCATGCTCGTCATCCGGCGGGGCGGACTCGCCCGGAACGGACTCGGGCGAATCGGGTTCCGGCAAGACAGCCCAAAAGCCGGTTACGCTGACGCTGCTCTCCCATTATGTCGGCCAGAATGAGGTGGCATTCAAACCGTATATCGATCAATGGAACAGCGAAAACCCCGATATTCAGATCAAACTGACGCCGGTCGATTTCGGTGAGCTGCTGCGCACCATCATGACGAAACAGACAGCCGGACAAGCCCCCGACCTGATGCACATCTACACACTCTGGGGCGGACAGCTGGCCAAAAACAACGTTCTCGCCTTTGCTCCGGACGATGTCGCGGCGGATATCGAAGCGAACTATCCCGCATCTGCGGTGGCGGCTTCGTCCATCGACGGCCGAGTTTACGGGTACCCCACCGAAGTGCAAGCCTACGGTCTGTTTTATAACAAAAAGCTGCTGCAGGAAGCCGGATACGGCGGGCCGCCCAAAACATGGGACGAGCTGATCGAGATGGCGCAACACATCGAGCGGGATGACGGCAGCGGCATGCCTTCGGTGCAAGGCTTCGGCTTCCTCCGCGGATACGCCGGCAAAGTCGTGCAGCCGTTTATGGCGTTAATGGCGACGGCCGGAGGAACGCTGCTGACGGACGACATGAGCGCCGCGGCGCTGGACACGGAAGCGGCCAAGCGGACGATCGACCTGTACGCCAAAGTGTACGGCAAAGACGGCATAACCGACATCGGCTTCCCGACGCAGCAGGCGTTCGGCAGCGGCAAAGCGGCGATGACGATCGAAGCGGGCTGGTGGGCCGGGTCGCTAAAAACGCTGATGAAAGACGGGTACGCCGATATCGGGGCGGCGCCTCTGCCTTCTCCCGACGGGCTGACCCAAGGATCGCTGGCCTATACATGGGCATGGAGCGTCAACGCCAAATCCAAGCATCAGGAAGAAGCCTGGAAGTTTCTGAAATGGTTCAACACCCAAAAAGTGAAAAACGATATGACGCCGCAAGGCAACTTCCTGCTCGAAGGGTTCAATGTCATTTCGACCCGCGCTTCGGATATGGAATCGGAGACAATCAAGCGGAAACTGGAAGAAGATCCCGTAACGAAAGTGTTTGCGGACGCTCTGCAGTATGCCCGTCCCGAGCAAAATCCGGCCGCCGCGGCGGAAATTCAGGACGCGCTGTTCAAGCAAATCGAAAACATGTGGGCGGACAAGGCAACGAAGGAAGAGGCATTGGCAGCCGCGCAAAAAGAGATTCAGGCCAAGCTCGGCAAGTAAGGTGAAGCGGCCATGACCAAACACAGTTACGCGAACAAGCAGTGGCTGTCCGGTTATTTGTTCCTGTCCCCCGCACTACTGTTTTATGCCTTGTTTCTCGTGTTCCCATTCTGTTTCTCTCTGTTTCTGAGCTTTACGGAATGGGGCGGCTTCGATCTGGCAACCATCCGCTGGGTCGGGCTGGCCAACTATAGGCAGCTGTTTTCGGCGGAATCGGCGTTTCTGCACCCGATTCTGACCAACACGTTCACCTTTGCGTTCGGTACGGTCGCCATCTCCTTCGTCTGCTCGCTGGCCGTCGCCTATATGATCGCCCGACTGCGGTGGGAAGGCTTGTGGCGGACGCTCTACTTCCTTCCTTCCGTCACAACGGTCGTTGCGATCGGCAACATCTGGCTGTATATGTACAGTCCGACCAACGGCCTTGTGAACAAAGCGCTGGAGCTGCTCGGTCTGTCCAAGCAAAGCTTTCTGCACGATCCGGATTTGGCGCTCGGCTCCATCATCGTTGTCGGCGGCTGGCTCGGCATCGGCAGCTCGATGCTCATTCTGACTGCCGGACTGAAGGCGATACCGGAGGACTACTACGAGGCGGCCGAACTGGAAGGTGCGGGACTGTGGAAGACATTCGTTTTCATTACCTTTCCGCTCCTCCGCCCTTCCGTCATGTTCGTGCTCATCACTTCGTTCATCGGCGGTTTGCAGTCGTTCACGCTGACCATGGTGATGACCGGAACCGGCGGTCCGGGCAACGCGACGAACGTTGCCGGACTGGAAATGTACAACCAAGCCTTTTCGTTCGGCAATTGGGGGATTGCGAGCGCCATGGCCTTCATTCTGTTTGCTTGCATTTTCATCATGACGATGATTCAGATGGCCTTGTTCCGGCGCGGAGGGGTGGAGAGCTACGAATGAGACGACGAAAAACGCCTTGGGTATCGTATCTCATCATCGCTGCAGGCAGCGTGATGATGATTTTTCCGTTTCTCGACATGATTTTCAGTTCCTTCAAAGGCGCCGACGAATATAACCGCATGTCCTATTCACTGCTGCCCGACTCGTTCCGATGGGACAATTACCGGCAAGCAATCGAATCGTTGCAGCTCGGTCTTCTGTTTCGCAACAGTCTGGCAAGGACCGTCGCCGTTACGGCGCTTGTGCTGATTACGAGTTCGATGGCCGCCTACGCCCTGGCCAAACTGCGTTTTCGGGGACGCGGCTTCGTCTTCCAGTTTATTGTATCGACGATGATGATCCCGGGGTTTCTGTTCTTCATTCCCAATTTCTATCTGGTCACGCATTTCCCGCTTGTCGGCGGCAACGATCTGCTCGGCAACAACGGGTACGGCGGCTTGGCGACATCGATGCTATCGCTTATTCTGCCCTTTTCGGTCAGCGCGTTCGGCATCTTTCTGATGCGGCAGTTTATGATGACGATCAACGACGCCTATATCGAGGCGGCCCGTATCGACGGCGCGTCGGAATTTCGCATCTTCTTCACGCTCATTCTGCCGATGGCGCTTCCGGCTCTGGCTACGCTCGCCATCTTCGAGTTTATCGGGCAATGGAACGAATTTATATGGGCGCTCATCATTTACTCGGTCAATCCCGAGCTGGCGACGCTGCCTGTCGGGGTGCAGATGCTCAAGGATCATCTCGATCCATCGCTGACGCAGCCGCTTCTGATGGCCGGGCTTGTTATGACGACGATGCCGGTGCTGATCGTATTTATCTTCCTGCAAAAATATTACGTGCGCGGCATGATGAATTCCGGTTTGAAATAATCCGATTCCGAAGGGAGAGCATCATCATGAACGAAACGAAGCAGCAGCATATTCTGGCGATCGGCGGTCATGCCGGCGATATGGATCTGACGGCGGGCGCGGTCATCGCAAAATATACGATGGATGGCCATAAGGCCACCTTCCTTCATCTGACGCCCGGCGAAAAGGGGCATCCGAAGCTGTCGCCGGACGATTACGCCAAACAAAAAATCGAGGAGGCACACCGATTTGCAGACATCGTCGGGGCTGATGTAAGGTTCCTCGCCTATAAAGACGCCGAGCTGCCGGTCAACGACGAAGTGAAGTATCAGGTCGCGGATATTATTCGGGAAGTGAAGCCGACCGTACTCATTACCCACTGGCGGGGATCGATCCATGTCGACCATACCAATACGCATCATATTGTGAATGACGCCCGTTTCTATGCCGGTTTGAAAACGATCGAGCGGACGCTGCCCGCGCATTATGCCGGACCGCTGTATTACGCGGACAACTGGGAAGATCCGCACGATTTCGTCCCCGAAGTTTTTGTCGATATACCGGAAGAGGCGTACGAGACGTGGGTGAAAGCGATGAATGTATACGCTTATGCGCGGGGCGAAACGTCGGGCTTCCCGTTCATCGAATACTACAAAGCACTGACCGTCGTGCGCGGGGCGCCGGCCGGCTTCAAGCGCGCGCAAGCGTTTATGGTGCCGCGAGGCGATTTGCGGCGGCGTGTGCAATTTCTGTAGCCGCTTGGCGGACGGGCCGCTTCCTCTCATAGAAAACGTGAAGTTGTGGCAAACTGAAACGGTACGGCACAGCCGAAAGGAGGCGAACTTCTTGTCCGGCAAATCCCCTTCCGACCGGCAAAAAGCGGCCAGCAAAGCGCAATCGAGCGCCGACCGCACCGGTCGCGGCAAAGATGCGGCAAGCGAGCAGCAATCGGCAGCCGACCGCGCTGCCGTGCCGAAGCATGGCCTGTAAAGCGAAATGGCAGCAATCAAAGTCCGGGCATCCAGCCGAAAGATGTCGACAAGGAGGCCACAAATGAGCGAAAAGAAGCGCCATTACGAGATGGAGCCGATCTCCGGCGAGCCCGTCGAAGTCGACGGCGTATACAAAAACGAATGGGGCGGCGAAGAGAAGCTCCAGCGCGGTCAGGTGTTCCCCGCCGATCCGATGCTGGGAACGACCGAATGGGAGCTTGTGGAGCTTGAATTCGATAACCATCACGAGGGGCAAACCGATCCGCGGCTCGTACCGAAAAGCGACGACGCCGAATCGGCAGCCGGCCTTCAGCATCCCCGCGGCCATATCGACCGGGGCGATAAATGAAACGGGAGGCCGCGCCCTCCGAAAACCCGACGGTTTTCGGAGGGCTGCCTCCCGATTTTCCCAAAAGCGGACGCGCTTCCGGCTATTCGCTTACGCGAGTTCGGAACGATTCCCGCGGCTGCCTTCGCGCTGCTTAATATGGTCGATGATCCGGTCCAGGCGGCGAAGATGCCAGGCATATTCGAACAACGCGGCAGCGACAAAGACAAGACGCCGTCCTTCGTCCCGTTCCTGCTTGAAGTAATCCGTCAGTTGCTCCGCCAATCGCGATTCCCGTTCTTCCTCCGGCTCGATATGAGCGCCGGATTTCATTTTCCCTTCCGCGTTCAACAAAATATATTCATGGTATTTGGACAGCTCTTCAATTTGGCGGTCGAATGGAGCGGCCCATTTGTCCGCGCCGGGCGACGAAAAATAGTGCTCTTCCACAGCCTCGAGCAATTCGGCCCCTTTTCGCAGCGCCTTGATCATCTGCTTCGAAAGAATGAGCTGCCGCGCCAGCTCCTGCTTGCGCCCCGGCAGCAGCGCCCGCTCTTCCTCGAACACGGCGTACCGCTCATCCAGCTTGCGCAGCATCTCTTCGAGCTTCTCCTTCTCGTCCCGGTATACCTGCTCTTTCATCTCGTTCGAAATAGCCGTTCGCAGCAGCAAGGAAAGCTTGTCGTAAGCCTGATGCACCTGCTGCATAAACTGTTTGCGCGGACGCGGAGGAAAATCAGAATATTGACGGCGAACGCCGCGCCCATGCCGGTCAACACCATCAAAAAACGCTCCACCGCAAACGACCAGCTTTGGCTGTTCGCTTCCATGACCGCGACGACGGTCACGAGCGTCAATCCGATGACGCTCTCCATCTTGAATCGGATGCTCAATGTAATGACGACAATACATACCAGTCCTACGGCGATCGGCGTATGGCCGAACATCAAGCCCGCTGCAAGCGCGATGCCCGCTCCCACGATATTGGCCTGAAACTGCTCGGCAATTTGCTGCCAGGACCGGTACACCGACGGCTGAATCGTAAAAATCGCCGCAACCGCCGCAATAATGGGAGAAGGAAAGCCGATTAGCCCGCTCAAATAAATGGCCAGGGCTACGGCCATGCCGGTCTTGAGTACACGAGCTCCTATCGTCACGGCCGATCTCCTTTCTTCTCCGGACTTCCGGTGCCGATGTCCGCGCGCCATTTTGCCGGCAGATACCGGTCGCCAAGGGTCATTTCTCTACGGTGATACATGCGCTGTTTCCCTCCTTCCGCTATTATAGCGGAAGAAAGAGCGAAAACGAAAATCGGCCGGATGTCCGGCATACGAGAGGCTCTAGCTTTGTCCGATCGACCTGCGGACTTTCTTGTTCGCCGCCATACCCGCCCCCTCCGTGACACCGGATCCGGCGTAAGGCAGACGAATCTCAAATGCCGTTCCTTTCCCGAGCTCGCTGCGCGTTTTCACGCTCCCCTTATGGTTTTGGACGATCTTGAACGCGACCATAAGCCCGAGGCCCGTTCCTTTATCCTTTGTCGTATAGAACGGCTGGCCGATTTTCGAAAGCTGCTCCTCCCCAAGCCCCGGACCGTCGTCCGCAATCCGGACGATAACCTCATCCGCCTCGAGCGTGCAGGCAACCCGCAAGGAACCGCCCTCAGGCATCGCTTCGATCCCGTTTTCATAATATTGGTAAAAACTTGCCTGATCTGGACTTCAACGCAGTTAATCCAGAGCGGACGGTCCTCGAACGAGGTTACAACGGAAATGCCGCTCATGACCGCCTTCGATTTCAATAGCGTCAACGAATCGGCAACCATTGCCCGCACGTCCTGCCGGGTCAATTCGTAAATTTGCGGCTTGGACAGCATAAGCAGCTCGCTGATCACCGACTCGATTCGGCCCAGATCGGCCTTCATGATGTCATAATAGTTTTTGCCCGCACTGCGTCCGGTTGAAATCAATTGCAAAATCCTTTCAACGACGTAAGCGGGTTGCGGATTTCGTGCGCAATGCCGGCCGCCAGTTGTCCTGCAATATACAGCTTCTCGGAATTGATCACTTTCTTTTCGTTTTTTTTGCGCTCGGTAATATCCCGGACGATGACCTGAAGCGCCGGTTTGCCGTTATACGTCGTATTCGTTCCCACGACTTCGGTATGCAGCGGCCGTTTTTTGACCGAATACCACTCCAGCTCAATCGGAATGCCGTTCGTCTCGGACTGCTCCCCCTTCAGCAGTCTGGAAAACTCGCCGTGATGCCGGGGATGAAGATAATCGAATACCGGACGGCCGATCAGGCCGTTCCCCGGTTCCGCTTCGAACAGCTTTAGTCCTGCCCGGTTCACATATTCCCATTGACGTTCGCTGATAATAGCGATCATATCCATTGAGTTTTCCACGAGCAGCCGATAGCGCTCTTCGGACTGCAGAAACTTCCGGTCCGACATCCACGCCGACAGGCTGAATACGAATATCACCAGCGTCGCGATGCCGAACATCGTCCCCTGCACCGTAAAATATTCGTTCAGCTGATCCGGCGTCAATGTTTCAACGCGGACGAACGCCATCGCTTTCAGCACGAAAAGTTGGGTCGTCATATTGGTAACGCCCAGCACCAGCCCGCCGATCCAACGCGCCGTCTCCGGTCTGCGGTCGAAACATCGGATCGCGTATAACGTGCCCGCAAAGTTAACAATGGCAGACAGGGCGACCAGCGGTGCATCGAGCCTATATTCCGCAACGTTTCCGGAATGCAAGCTGAAAAAATGGACAGGAAAACTAGCAGCGCTCAATAGAAGGCTGCTCACGATCATTCCGCCAGGACTCCCCTTGCGCTTCCCCATGACCAGAAACGACAAATATGTCATCGCGACCCCCGCCAACAATACCGGAATTACGGCCCAGCCGACGACCAGCGTATAGTTCGAGGACAAATGGGCGACGAAAGTGATGGCCCACAGGCCAAGACCGAATACACCCGCCCCCGCCAACAGCCAATAGTGTCCCGCAATGCGGCCTCGCTTCTTGAAAGATTCGATCATGCTGAACATCGTGCAGGAGGAGAAGACAATAATTAGGAGGGATAGAAGAAAATAGATGGCTTGATTCAGGCTGAATGGCTGGCTCATAAAACTCCTCGAATATCCAATAATTCACTCCGGTTTTAAATTTCGACAAATTTCCATAAAATCCTTTCACATCTTTGACGGTTAGCCAAATTTCGACGCCATTGACGCTTAGGAGCTATAGACTGTCCGTTCCATATGCAGTTATAATATCGTTGGTAATTATAACCTGAAAAGGAAGGGGGGATTTTATGAAAACATGGGTAAAGGAATTCATGGAATTTGCGGTCCGGGGCAACGTTCTCGATCTGGCGGTCGGCGTCATCATCGGCGCGGCTTTCGGCAAAATCGTCACCTCGGCGGTAAACGACCTGATTATGCCGCCGATCGGCAAGCTGCTCGGAGGCGTCAATTTTTCGGATCTCTTCATTAACCTCGATCCGGATATGAAGACGGCAACCGGCGAGAAGATTGTTTCGCTTGCGCAAGCGCAGCAAGCCGGCGCCGCCGTTATCGCCTACGGCAATTTCATTAACGCCGTTATCGATTTTCTCATTGTCGCATTTTGCGTCTTTCTTGTCGTCAAAGGCGCGAACGCGCTGCGGCGCCAGAAGGAAGAGCCGGCTCCGGCGGAAGAACCGAAGGAGAAGGAATGCCCGTATTGCCTGTCCGTCATTCCGATCAAAGCGACCCGCTGCGGACATTGCACTTCCGTACTTGGCGATCCGGCCGGCGAAGGCCACGGCGCAAGCCGCGCGTAAGCTCGCGCGCAACCGAATAACCGGCTATATGAAGGGGCTGTCCCAAAAGG
>NZ_BOVJ01000004.1 GCF_018403665.1 Paenibacillus cisolokensis | reverse complement strand
TGTTCGAAAAAATAACCCGCGGGCGCTTCGCGGGTTATTCGTACAATTCTTTGTAGCGGGACGGCAGCACGCCGAAATATTTGCGAAACTGCCGGCTGAAATATTTGACGTCTTTATAACCGACCTCGGCGGCAATTTCATGCATTTTGAGTTCGGAACGGATCAACAAGGCGGCTGCGGCTTTCATCCGTTGCCGGGTCAAATAGTCATGAACGGTTTCCCCGGTCTGAAGCTTGAATTGCTCGCAGAAATAAGTCGGATTCATCGGAATTTGCTCCGCGATCGATTGGATCGTGAGCGGCTCGGTCAGATGAGCCTGTATCCACGCCTTGGCCTTGTTAACGGGCATTCTCTCCGATTGTTCCCGTTTCCGGCGGATGAACGCCGACGCCTGCAGCGCCAAATTCAGCAGCCGCTTCCGCAGCTCCGCGAAACTGGACGTATGGTCGTGCAGATCGTTCAACTCGGCCAGCATCCACGCTCTTGCCTTCTTATGATCGCTTTCCGACAGCACGCTCATCATTTGCAAAATGAAATATTGCACGGCCTGTTCCAGCGCGCCCGGTTCACGCCATTGGGCCAAATCATCCAAACATCGCTGGAGCAGCTTCACCGTCTCGGCCTCCTCGTCATGAACGATGGCGACGCGCAGCCTTTCCCCGAATTGCTGCAGCCTGGCGGAGCTTTCGGATGACGGAGACATCAGCATCTCTTCTTTCGAGTAGACGCGGTTGCCGCCGAAGATCAATCGCAGAAATAATTGGCCGAGCACTTCGTCGCGATAATCCGGCAGCGACGTCACATCGGCAAACTCCGATCCGACGGAAACCGTCACCGTTAATTTCAGATAGCGGTTGACGGAGGCGCGAACGGCATCCGCAAGCCGCTCCGCCTCCTCGATCCCTTGGAGCAGCATCCACGTATGTCCGTGGCTTTCCTGCCACACCCATCCTCTTCCGCCCTGACCGCCGCCATCGTCCTGATGAACCCATTCTTCCACAATATTCAGCACGGCATAGTAGAGCAAGTTCCAGTAACGTTCCGTATACCTTTTCATCCGTTGGGGAGGTTCGTCGAACGAGAGGCAGCAAAGACGGAATGTTCCCCCTTCCTTCAGCCACGGAGCCGCCGATTTTTCCATTCCCGCCATGCAGCGCTTGAAATAGTCAATCTGTTCCGCATACCGCTTTTTTTGCAATTTTCGTTGGATCTCCTGGAGCTGCGCGCGAAACAACTGACGGTCGACCGGTTTGAGAATGTAATCGATTACGCCTTGTTTCAGCGCGGTCCGCACGTAAGCGAAATCATCGTAACCGCTGATCACCAGCGGCACAATGTCCTGATGCGCTTTCAATTCCTGGATAAGCTTCAACCCGTCCATCTCCGGCATTTTCACATCCGTAATGAGCAGATCGATGCGCTGCACCGTCGACTTGATATAATTCAGCGCCTCCACCCCGTTGGCAAACGTATTCAAGACGTTCCACTCCGGGCTCGATTGCTCGACCATTCTGGCGATTCCTCTTCTGATCTTCGGTTCATCGTCCACGATAATGACATGCAGCCGTTCCTTCATGGCAATCTCTCACTTCTCCTTAACGCCGGAATGATGACTGTCGTAACCGTTCCTTCGCCTTCCTCGCCATCGATCCGCACACCGTACGGCTCGCCGAATTTGAGCAATATTCGGGAATGGACATTGGCCAGTCCTACGCCCGAATCCCTTGTCATGGCGGGAATTTCCCGCAGCGTCTGCCGCACCTGCTCGAGCCGGTCCGCGTCCATGCCGACCCCATTGTCGCGAATGACAAATCGGATCGCGTCCGTATTGTCCCTGTAATCCTTGACGTATTCGATCGTCAAGTCGATCTTCAATTGTTGGCGGTTCTCCAGACCGTATTTGATCGAATTTTCCACGATCGGCTGCAAAATGAACTTCGGTGTCATATACGCGTCCATATCGATCGATTGATGGATGGCATAATCGAGCGCCTCTTCGAACCGGTGGACCTGGATGCGCAGGAAGTCCTCCGTATGCTGCACTTCCTTCATTATGGGAACGATCGATTGATTGTCGCTCAAGGAATATCGCAGCATTCTGCCGAGCAGCGTGACCATTTCGACCACTTTCTCCTTCTCGTCCTCTTCGACGGACATGGCGATCGTTTCCAACGTGTTATACATAAAATGCGGATTGATCTGAAACTGCAAAGCGTACAGTTCCGCTTCCTTCTGCTTGATTTCGATCTGATAGTTTTCGCGAATCAGATCGCGGATCTCTCTCACCATCTGATTGAAACGGCGAGCAAGCATCCCCACTTCGTCGCGGGAGCGGATTTGCAGATCCACATCGAAATTGCCCCTCTCCACATCTTTCATCAGCAGGCTTAATTGATTGATCGGGCGCGTAAAATTCCAGGTAAGGAAAATCGAGATGGCGCCTGTTACGATGATCATGATGACAAAGACGACAAAGACCATATTCCGCACCTGACTCGCTTCGCCGGTCAATTCTTCGACCGCGATCCGATGCGTCAGCATCCACCCCGTCAATCTGGACTGGCTGACACTGTACAGCTCGCCGCCGGCGGCGGTGCGCTTTTCAAAGCTGCCGTTCTTCAGCGGAAAATTCGCGATTTCCGCGAACCGGCGGCCGATCCGTTCCGGGTCCGGATGATAGATGATTTGCCCGTTTTCGTCCATTATCCACAGTTCGGTCGAATCTCCTTCGATCAATTCGTCCAAAGCGTCCTTTAAAAATTGCAAATCGACGGCGATATAGATCGTACCCAGCGTCGTGCGGTTGTCCGAATCATAGATGGACTTTGCGAACAGCAGGTAAGGAATGTCGCCTTCGAACGTCAAAGGCGCCGATTTCGGAAGCAGGATGCGCACTTCTCTCTCCGCTTCCGCCGCTTGGTCGAACGGAAACGAGGCCAATTCGTCGAAATGCTCGTAGGGAACGCGCGCCGACTGAAATATCCGGTTCTTGGAAGCGATGAACACGCCCAGCAATCCCTTGTAATTGCCGGACAAGTAATACCGCGTCAAATTGCTTTCGATCGTAAACCGGTCTTTCAGCATTTCGGATTGGGATTGATACGAACCTTTTCTCAGGATGCCGATCATTTCCCGGGAGTTGTGAATCAGCTCCGGCAAATTTTGCAGCTCTTCCAGCTGGCGGTCGATATTTTGATTGGACTGTCTTAGCAGCTTCGGGATATAGGTGCCGACCTGGGTTTCGACGGATCTCTCGTATTCGATATAGGAAATGTAACCGAGAATGCCGATGGGGATGACCGTGAGCAGCAGGTAGGCAATCATTAATTTGGACGTAAACCGGTATTTTTTAAAAATCATACTCATTCACATTTTCCTTCGTAAAGTCCAAAGGCTCTCCCATAATGACCACGTCGCCCCTGACGCGTATATTTCCGACATTCGGAATTTCCTGCCCGTCGAAAGGCATTTGTCCGTCCAGCAATTGCTTGGCCAGATATACCGTCAAATACCCCAGCTTCTGAGGACTCCATAACGTCGTGACGGGCGCGATCCCGGCCTCGATATAAGGCTTCATCAACGCCGGACTGGAGACGCCGACCACAATCGTTTCATTCGCTCTGCCCGTATCCATAATCGCTTTGGCAGCGGCTGGCGAACTGATCGTGGCGACGCCGATAATCCCGCCCAGATCGGGATAACGCTCGAGCAGATCGAGCGCCAATTCGTAAGCTCGCTCTGGATCCTCGTCATTGGCCACCAGGTCGACGAATTGCATATGAGGGTAATACTCCTGCTGCTGAACTTTAATCCATTTGATCCATTCGTTTAAATTCATGGCGGTCAACGACCCGGTCATAATCGCGAACGAGCCCCTTTCCTTTTGATGCAAGGCCAGCGAATTCATAATATGGCGTCCCAATGTCTCCGCGTCGACCTGGTTGACGAAGAAAGTCCGCGCTTCCGGAATCGTGTCCGAGTCCCAGGTAAGCACTCTGATCCCATGCTGCTGCGCTTTCCGCATAACGTCCGAGAGCGCTGCCGGATCGTTGGCCGCTATGGCGATTGCATCCACGTTCTGTTCGATCAATTGCTCCACCACTTCAATTTGATGCTCGGCGTCCGCGATTCGCGGCCCCGTATAAATCACTTCGATATCGAGCGCCTTGCCGGCTTCAAGCGCCCCCTGTTTCGCCACATCGAAATACGCGATACCGTCGATCTTCGGCACCAGGGCGATTCTGTACTTTTGATCCAGCTTGTTCCCTGCCGTCTCGCGGATCGCGTTGTGCTCGGCCGGGGGATCGTAATAGATCACTTTATAGGATTCGCCATTTTTGCAAGCGCTTACGAAAATAATTAGAATCAAAAGGACCGCGAAGCTTGCCGTTCTGCAGGTGTTCATTTCATCTCATCTCCCCCTCGATGTGTGCCGTTATGAAATCAAGTCGAATAATAGTGAATATTACTAGAAATGTTTCTTCCAATCAAGAAAGCCTATTCATTAAAAACCAAGCGATGCCCGGTTCTATCCCCATTATATAAAACGATCCCCCGGGAAATTCCCGCGGGAAGAGGATCGTCTGTCTCGAAACTCCGACTTTATCGGCTTATGAAGCTACGAATTCAACCGGATTTTGTTTGGCATACAACTCTTTGTAATAACCGTTTAATTTCAGCAAGCTCTTATGGTTGCCGCATTCGATGATCCTCCCGTTTTTGACGACAAAATCGTATCGGCATGAAGCACCGTCGAAAGCCGGTGGGCAATCATAATGACCGTTTTATCACGATCAATTTGTCGGATCGATTCTTGAACGAGCTTTTCACTTTCGTTATCAAGTGCGCTCGTTGCTTCATCCAATAGGATAAGTGCCGGATCTTTTAAAAAGACACGGGCAAGGGCAATCCGCTGCTTCTGGCCCCCGGACAGTTTGACTCCTCGTTCACCGACTTCCGTATCATAACCGTTTGGCAACGCACAAATAAAATCATGCGCGAAAGCTTTCTTCGCTGCGGCAATCACTTCGTCATCCGTCGCGTCAAGCTTAGCCATTCTTATATTGTCTCGCACCGAAGAGCTGAATAAAAAGTTATCCTGCGTGACGATCCCCATTTTGTCCCTGAGACTGGATAGGGAATAGTCTTTTATGTTGACGCCGTCGATTATAATTTCACCGCGATCCGCATCATACATCCGGGTCAATAGCTGCAATATCGTACTTTTGCCGCCGCCGCTCCCGCCGACAAACGCATAGGTTTTCCCTTTTTTGAGCGTGAAAGATAAATCCTTGACCACTTCATCGCGGTTATCGTAAGAAAAAGAAACGCCGGAGAACCGGATGGAGTCTTGAAACTCTTTTAATTCTATGGGCCGATCGATTTCTTTAATGGTTGTCGGCGTGTTTAAAAATTCAAACAATCTTTGCAGAGCCACGCTTCCTTCCGTGATCGCCGGAAAAGCTTGAACTAAAGCCGCAACGGGACTTCTCATCCTATCCACATAAGCAAAGAAGGCAATCAGGCTTCCAAGGGTCAGACTGCCGTCGATGACGTACAGACTGCCGGCTAACACTACAATAAAAGGCGTCACGTCGCTGAGAACGTTGACGGAGGCTAACGAAATGGCATTGTTTCCAGCTTGCTTATCCGTTAAACGTTCATATCGATCCAAGTGTCGATCAAGCTCTTCTTGATCCCGAATTTCTGCCGAAAACAGTTTGGACCAAAAAGCTCCTTGTATTTTTCCAAAATGAATCCGCTTAGAACAGAACGGTAATTCATCATTTGGCGCGTAGTCGTTTTTAACTTCTTGGAAAGAATGTGAGCCAGCACAAATTGAATGCTGACAAGCAGCACGGAAAGCAACGCTAAATTCACATTTAAGGTAAGCATCACACTAACGACGAACAACAGAACAATCATTTCGATCCAGATATTGGAGAAAACGGCGGTCATGAAGCCTCTAATTTTCTCGATATCATCGAAGAAGCGTATTCCGATTTCCCCGCTTTTGTTATCCGCCAAATATTTCGCATCAAGTGAATGAATTTTGCTGAAGGCATCTTTACGGAGCGCTTTAATAATATTGTTGTTTGCCTTATGCATGAAAAACTGTCTCACATATTCCATCGGCGCCCGGATCAGGAAAAATACAACGAGTATAACAATGGCAATAAACAGCAATTGTTCCATTTTTCCGAACGGGAAAATGCTTCGTTCTGAAGCAAATCGTCGAACAGGTATTTAATCGCCAAAGGAACGGAGAGCGGGATAAGAAATCGAAATAAACTGCCGACAAATCCGACTATATATCGTTTCTTTTCTTTATTCACATAGGGTAAAAATTGTCTGTATACGTCCAAATGAAAACCCCCTTTTACGCGATCTTTCCAGATTTACTTGCAAAACCTTCGCTTTGCAATATCCCATAAACAAACCACGAAAGCGACCGCCATTCCTATTAGGAAAACTGCCGAAAAAATCCCGACGATTCGTTTCGGTCTGTCGCTTCCTATTATTTCTAAACAAATAGTAACACCAAAACATATAAGCATTCCGATCTGGCTGACGAAAACGATCCAGTCAAACATCCGATGCCGACTCATATTTATCCTCCTCGTTAACACGGTATTGGGTCTATCAACATCTTAACGTGCGAAGAGGCGCTGCAACGCGCAAACAATGAACGCGGCCCCGCAAAAGATTGCGGTCCGCGCGCAAATCATGACGAATCGATGATCGGGATTATTTATTTATTCCACCTCGACGACAAAAGGCACCGTAATCAATTTGCCGTCCCGTTGAAATTGTGCCCAAATTTTATAAATGCCTTTGTTTGGGAAGTTGGTAACAAACCGGGCCTCCGGCCCCTTTGCTTTCTCATCAACCGGATGGACATGCAGGTAATCCTCGGTGTCTTCGCTTAGGATGACCACGTGGCCTACAGCACCCAAATATGGCTCCAAATCGGTTACGGGTTCTTTCGTATTCGCATCTTCAAGTAGAAAATTCAACTCAAAATCCTGGCCGGCCCTCGGGTGGTCGTTCTGCAGCGTTACCTGCAAACCGTCTACGATTTTCGAATGATGGCGATCGGGTTGAAGCGGAACAGCATCTACGGAAGTCCCCTCCACCTTTATCCATTCCGTTTGGGTCGTTGTGCTCCCTCCGGCCGGGACGTAATCGGCTATCAGCTTATACTCCCCGCCGGCAGGGAAAGAGGTCGTGATCTCAAAGTCACCGCCGCCCTTATACTCGGGATGAATATGATCGAAGTAGGACAAATCTTTGCTGACCACGATCAGATGCAGCAGCTTCTCATGGTTGATGTCGAAATTCTCCACCGGTTTTCCTTCTTCATCCTGTATGTGAATCCGAAGCGTTGCATTTTCACCAGCCTTGGCATTCTCCGCAGACCAAACTGCATCGGTAGTCATCGAGACCGCGCTGCCGCGGTCGTTGCCATGGCCGTGCGCCTCTTGCTGTTTCCCTGCCGTCTCCTGATCGGCCTTCGGAACGTTCTCCTGTTTGCCGAAACCATAACCGGCAAAGAACGACATGCCGGCAAGCAATAATACCAGTACGAATTGCATTCTTCCATTCATCCCGATGTCTCCGTCCTTCACTGTTTTTCCGCGTCCTGTAATCGAAGGGCATTGAGCATAACGGAAACCGAGCTCAGCGCCATAGCCCCTCCGGCCAGCCATGGCGCAAGATAGCCGAAAGCCGCTATCGGTATTCCGATCACATTGTACGCAAGCGCCCAGAATAGATTTTGCTTGATATTGACCATCGTTTTCTTGCTCATCAAAATCGCGTCCGGGATACTGTTCAAGTCTCCGCGCATTAACGTCACGTCCGCAGCTTCCATGGCCACGTCCGTTCCCGTTCCGATCGCCATTCCGATATCCGCCGCGGCCAACGCGGGAGCGTCGTTAATCCCGTCTCCAACCATAGCCACTATCTTGCCGGACGCTTGCAGTTTCTTCACTTCGTTCGCTTTGCCGTCCGGAAGCACCTCAGCCAGCACATGATCAATACCGACTTGACTTGCAATCGCCTTGGCCGCACGCTCATGATCACCGGTGATCATCACGACTTCGAGGCCAAGCTGTTTCATGCGGTCAACGGCTTGCTTGGATGTTTCCTTGACGGTATCCGCTACCGCCGCCAATCCGGCATACCGGCCATCAACGGCAATAAGCATTACGGTTTTACCTTGGGATTCCAAACTGATCATTTCATCAAGCGCGTTTTCCACCTTCACGTCGTGTTGCTCCATCAGCTTCCTAGTCCCGATCATGACGGCCTTACCATTCACGACAGCCATAACCCCGTAACCCGGGATGGCTTGAAACGATTCGGCCTGCGGCATAGCGATCCCTTTATTGCGAATGCCCGCTACAATGGCCTCTGCGAGCGGGTGCTCGGAGTTTTTCTCCGCCGCACCGACCCAGGAGAGCAGCTGCGTTTCATCGAATTGTCCCTCGACCCGAATATCGGTCAATTCCGGCTTGCCCTTGGTGACCGTACCGGTCTTGTCCAATACGACCGTTGTGACTCGACGGGTATTCTCCAGATGTTCTCCGCCTTTGAACAGAATACCGAGTTCCGCCGACCGGCCGGAGCCGGCCATAATCGATGCAGGTGTCGCAAGTCCCAATGCGCAAGGGCAGGCAATGACGAGAACGGCGATCGCTTTCTCCAGAGCCTCGGCGAGATTCCCGCGCTCCACGATGAAGTACCATCCAAGAAAGGTGAGGACGGCAATTGCAATGACGATCGGCACGAATATGCCCGAAATCACATCCGCTATCCGCTGAATCGGCGCCTTGGAGCCTTGGGCTTCTTCCACTACTTTGATGATTTGGGATAATGCCGTCTCTTTTCCGACTTTGGTTGCTCTTACCTTTAACATGCCGTTTTTGTTCAGCGTCGCCCCGAAGACAGGTCGGCCTGCATGCTTCTCGACCGGTATGCTTTCGCCTGTCAGCATCGATTCATCAACAGCCGATACACCTTCCACAACTATACCGTCTACCGGCACTTTTTCACCGGGTTTAACCAAGCAAATATCCCCTACGGCAACGTCTTCCACCGGTACGCTTATTTCCTCGCCGTCTCGTATGACGGTTGCCGTTTTCGCCTGCAGCCCCATCAGCGATTTGATCGCTTCCGACGAACGGCCTTTGGCCAACATTTCAAGCAGCTTGCCGAGCAGGACGAACGTAATTAACACGGAGCTGGTTTCGTAGTATAGCTCCGAAGGATTGCCATCGATGGTGACATACAGGCTGTAAAAATACGCCGCCGATGTACCCAGCGCCACGAGCACATCCATGTTCGCGCCGCCGCTGCGCAATGCTTTAAACGCCCCGATGTAGAACCTGCTCCCGATCATCAATTGTACAGGGGTGGCCAAGGCAAACTGAAACCAGGGGTCCATGAAACGATCCGGAACCCAAATCCACGACGTGAAGGAAAAGTGACCGACCATAGCCCATAATAGAGGCACGGTCAGCATGACCGATAAAATCAGCATCCATTGCTGGCGGCGGATTTGTTGCCGCCGGTGACCCTCATCGCTTGTGGATTCGGTTCGGAGCTTCGCTTTATACCCCAGCTGTTCAACCTTCTTAATCAAGTCGGCGGTAGTAACCAGGGACGGAACGTATTCTACTCGAGCGGTTTCCATTGCAAAATTGACCGTCGCCTTGACGCCTTCCATCCTGTTCAGCCCTTTTTCGATGCGGGCTGCGCACGCGGCACAGGTCATTCCTGCAATTTGAAGTGTTTCCTGCCGGTTGGATTGGATCAATGGAATCACCTTATTCGCCTTTTATTCGCTCGCATTATGGAACATTCACGACATAGGATACCGTAAACACCTGATTGTCTTTTTGAAATTGTCCCCATATCTTATAAATCCCGCTCTGCGGAAATTCCGTTTCGAAGCAAGCCTCCGGTCCCGTGTCCTGCCCTTCGTCGGCATGAACGTGCACATACCGCTCGCCATCCTCCGACAAGATGACGACATGCCCGATCGCTCCCAAATAGGGTTCAAGGTCCGTAATCGGTTGATTGGTCTTCTCGTCACGGAAGAAAAATTTCAGCGTCACCGCTTGCTTAGCCGCCAATCGGTCAATGGTAAGGGCAACCTTTTTCCCTTCGAAGGTTTTGTCCAGACTCGCATCCGGGACGACCGGTACCGGTTTTGCGCTTTCTCCCTTTATCCGAACCCACTCCATTTTCGTCATGGAATCGCCGCCGGTCGGCTTAAAATCGGCAATCAACCTGTATTCCCCGCCCGCGGGGAAGTCATTTTCAATCTCGAATACGCCGTTTCCTTTGTACTCGGGATGAATGTGATTGAAATAAGACAAATCTTTGCTGATCACCATCAGATGCAGCAGCTTTTCGTGATTGATATCGAAATTTTCAATCCGCTCGCCGTCGTTCTTCTTGATCTCGAGCCGGATTAACGTCCCCTCGCCGGTACCGGACGCTTGCCCGTCGGCAAGCGTCCATACCGTCGTGACGTGGTCTTCCAGAATTCGGTCGCTGACAACCGACACTTCCTCGTTCTCCCACGAAGGTTCAGAGCCGCAGGCCGATAGCAGAACGGACAGAACGAGCATAAGCAGGAGCGGTTTATTCATAACGAAGCACCTCGCTCAAGCGGGTTTTAGCGGCTCTGAATGCCGGCATGAAACTGGAAATCAAGCTGATCAATATACCGAACAAGCCGATGAACAGAATGATGGTCCATGAAACTCCAAATTGATAGGTCAAGGAATGAACCTCCAGAAAAGTTGACGTAATATAGATCAATAAGATTCCAAATATACAGCCGGTAACGGTAGCGGCGAGTCCGATGCCGAAGCCCTCCAATAAAACCATCCGTATCAGTTGGCGGCGCGTAACTCCGACCGCACGCATCATCCCGAGTTCACGAACCCGCTCCATAATATTGATAAGCAGCGTATTCGTAATTCCAATTCCGGAGATCATGATCGATAGAATGACAAGGAAGTTGATGATGCTGAATGCCCCCGTATAGGTCACGCTGATCACCGATACCCAATCTTCCGGTCCGAACATTTCCATGATCCTGCCCCCGAATTGGTTGAAGACTCTCTCTCTCAATTCCAGCGGGGTGGTGTTTTCATCTTTGAGTACCAGAGCATTCCTCTCATATTTGAGCCCAAAGCTGTCTCTAAAGTCGTCTTCACGCATAAAAGCGCCATAACCGCTGTTCTTCATCGAATTGACAACCGCCACTACTTTGAAATTTCGAGTTCCCTGAAGCGTCTCGAGCGAAATGCTCTCCCCGATTTTGCCGCCCCATACGTCGTAAGCGATTTGATCCATGATGAGTTCGTCTTTTTCCAGATTGCTGACCAGTTCGCTGTGCGATTTTCCGGAAACCGCGAACAGCGGGAAACGATCGATCCATTCCTCGCCTACGCCATAAACGGGGAGTTTGCGTTTTTGACCGTGCAGGTTCCAGATGACGGATTGCAAAGGGTAGGTTTGCGCATCGGCCACGCCTTCGATTTTCTTCAACTGTTCCAAATCCGTTTTTTCGATGTGATGGAACTCGATATCCAGGTTTCCGCCGTAAGAGGAATAGATGATTTTTTCGTAAGTTTGTATAAACGCGGAATTCAATGAACTCATCAAAACAATCATCGCAATCCCCAAACAGAGAATAACGGAGGTCATGGCCGTACGGCTTAGATTCCGGTTTAAATTGCGCGTCGCCACTTCCCCGCTAAATCCGAACAGCAGCCGGTAGACCGGCCTTAACAACCAAACGAACATTTTAAACAAATACGGAAAGACCAAAGCGACGCCGATCAATAACGGCAAAATCAGGAGCAAATGCTTGATGAAAATCCGGACAAGATCAGAAGCGCTCCGATCATGCCTTGCCACGGCTTGCGGGAAACCGCCTCGGACCTGATTTCCTTTAATGCCTCGATCACGCTGACTTTGCCTGCTTGGCGGATCGGATACAGAGAGGCAGCGATGGGCACCAGAATGCCGGCAAGTACGGAGACGATCATTCCTTTTGCAAGCACCATGCCGCTTTCGTCATGGACACTGAACAACATAAAGATGATCAATTTCAAAAGAACCGCAAGTCCATATCCGAACAATAACCCTACGGCAGTTCCGATGACGGAAAGCAGGAGCACCTCGAACAGGACAAAAGCCTGTATTTGCCCGGGGGTATATCCGATCGTCTTGAGCGCGGCAAATTCGTTCTTGCGCTCTCTGACGCTCACGTACAGGGAATTGAAAATGATAAAGGCGCTTAAGGCAATCCCAAGAAATCCGGCAATATAGAGTGCGAGAAAGAAGGTATCCACTTCTTTGAAATGCGAATCGAAATCGAGCACGACAGGCTGCATATAGATGTTGCCGTAACGGTTAACCCATTTATCTACCTGCTGCTGCACAATCATGGAATCCGGTATGTTAAGAGACTTGATTTGGATGTTCTCGATCTTTCCGGCTAATCCGAACCAATCCTGTACGACGGACAGGGGAACGGCGACCGACCAAGGGTGGTACTTGGCCATCGACCAACTGGATGGACCCATCAGTTCGGCTGTATACTTGACGATAGCGGATACTTGAATCTTTTGATTCCTTTGTCCGTGTCAAAGGAAATCGTATCGCCCACATCGGTTTTCCAGACTTTTGCCGTTCGATCCGTTATAATTGCGCCGCCCGATGTCAAGCTCCCTTTGATCAGTTTGAAATCCGTAAGCGGTGTGTCCAACTTGCTGTAACCTTTCAGATCGACCCGTTTCTGAATGGAAGATATACCTTCTTCTTCGATATGCAGTTTTGTAGCCTGGTTTAAAACTGCGACAGAAGCCGTGTTTTCGATTTTCTCTACTTCTTGAAGCACATTTTCTGAGAAATAAGCTTCTGTACCGTAAATCGTATAATCCGCCTTGCCAAAGGCTGCTTTAAGATAGAGGGGAAAAGTCTTCTTCGCGGTATCGACAGAGGCGATTACCGCGAACGTGGAACTTACCCCGATCACAATCGATATGACCGTCAGCAACGTTCGTAGCTTTCGGCGCATCAGGTTGCGCCACGCGATCTGCCAAAGATTCAATTCAAGACCCCTCCTTCCGTCCCGTCCTGCACCACTTCGCCGTCCCGGATCATAATGATCCGATCTGCCTGCTCCGCCGCATGCCGATCATGCGTGACCATCACAACGGTGATTCGCTCCTCTTTATTCAATCGGGACAATAGCTGCAGAACGTCCTGGCCGTTTTTCCGATCCAGATTTCCTGTCGGCTCGTCTGCCAGAATGAGCTGCGGTTTCATCGCCAGAGCTCGCGCGATCGCCACGCGCTGCTGCTGACCGCCGCTTAACTGGGACGGAAAGTGGGATTCTTTCCCCTCCAGATGGACAGCCTCCAGCAAGCGTTGTACTTTCGCTTTGATCTCGGATTTGGAAGCCTTATTGGCCGCTAGCGGAAGAGCAACATTCTCCGCCACGGTCATCATCGGCAGCAGTTGATAGTTTTGGAACACGAAGCCAACTTTTGTTCGGCGGAACAAGGTTCTATCCTTCTCGTTAAGTTCATTCAGTCGAACCCCGTCCACGGTAATGCTGCCGGAGGTCGGAAGATCGAGGCCCCCGATTAATTGCAGAAGTGTACTTTTTCCCGAACCGCTGGGCCCCATTATGGCAATGAATTCTCCTTTCCTGATATGAATATCGTTCTGCTTTAAGGCCGCGAAATTACCCGCTTCCAGAGCGAACACTTTCGATACATTTTCAAGTTTGATCATTAGATTGCCGTCCTCCCATTTTGTATGAAATCCAGTACCCTCGTTTCGTATGTGACCATCATAAACCAGGAAGAGACGGGCAAACGCGCAAACGATGCGCGCATTCCCGCAAATATTTGCGGTCTCCGCGCAAAATGGCCTGCTTTGGACAAAGCAAAAGGCCGGTATTGACCGGCCTTGAACATTTGCTAATATAGATCCTCAGTTGGCAGTATCCCCAAGCTTTTTGCTTTTTTAATCACCTCAACCCGCGAACTGACATGCAGCTTCTGGAAAAGTTCAGTCAAGCTGTATTCCAATGAACGCTGGCTGATCATCAATGTTTTGGAAATCTCTTTGTTGCTCTTCCCTTTCGCCAATTCCCGAAGCAGCCTGTCTTCTTCCTGAGTGATCGTTGTTTTCTCGTTGTCGTTGTCCCCTTGCACCACAATCTCTTGACGCCTAAGCTGCTTGAGCAGCTGCATCGGGACAATGGCCTCTTTCCTCGCAGCGCAGCGTATGGCCTGGATCAGTTGTTCCCGCGTGGATGTTTTGGCAATAAAACCGGAAACGCCCGATTCCATAAGCAAATTGAAATGAGGCGCGATTTCAAACCCCGAATAAATCAGGATCACGGCATCGGGAACGTACTCGAGCACTTTGCGCGTCAAATCGGCACCGTTCATATTCGGCATGTATAGATCGAAAAGAATGACGTCAAATTTTTGAGGCGAACCAAGTCCGGCACGCAATACACATCCGTCTCAATCGTCACATTGATGTCCGGCTCGGATTCGATCAGCATTTTCGTTCCCTCTACCACCGACCTGTGATCATCAACCAATAAGACTTCCATATCCCTCACCCTTAGACTGTATTTTGGGAAAATGAATGTTAACGTGAAACCCTTTTTGCGGAGCAGATGTAAATTCCACGTTCCCTTCTAAACTGAGCACTCTTTTTCAATGCCTGCAATGCCCATATGCTGAAATGAACCTTCCAAAGCGGATAAATCGATCCCGATCCCGTCGTCGGAATAGGAAAAATAAATATGATCGTTCCGGCCTGTCAGCGCCATCGTCACCTTGGTTGCTCTGGAGTGCTTGGATGCATTGTTCAATAGCTCCTGTACGATCCGGTATACCCCGAGAATTTGCTCTTCGTTAAGCGAACAATCCAATTGCTCGGCCGAAAATTCAATCTCGTAATTGGCAAACATACGCGTATAGGAAAAAAGACTCTTCAAGGATTCGACCAGCCCCATTTTAAGGAGAAAAGGGGGTCGCAACTCGTTGCAGGTTATACGGATCTGATGGATGGCATCCAGCAGGCCCTCTTCGATTTGGATCAATTCACGCTGCGTTTCCTCGTCAAATGAAGCGGAGGAGCGTAACGATTCCAGCTTGCGATACCAGATGATCAAATCCTGCAGCACCGAATCGTGCAAGTCGCTGGACAGGGAAGACCGTTCCTTCTCCGATAGCTTGAATAGCAGTCTAAGCATCCATTTGGGCGTTTCGTTGTTCTTGACCATGTCTTCCAGTCTCTTCATCAGATCTTCAATCAGGTGAAGATTGTCGTAGAGAATGGTGACATAATGAACGGCCGTTTCCAGCCATTCCTGCTCAATCTTAAGCAAGGAATGATCCATGGCGATCCGCAGGTAGACCGGCTGCTGCTTCTCGCCGATTTTGATCCACATATCATACGGGCTTAAATTGTCCGGTTCCTGTCCCCTCGGCACTTCCTCGATGGACACACTTGTGACTTGCAGTACTTCCCTCACCTCGTTGATTAGCCGATTCTCCAGCTCCGATACTTTCATAACGTTCGCTAGGTCATTAGAGAAACGATTCAAACTTTGCTGGAGAGACTTATATCGTTCTTCGCTTTGGATTAATTCCCTCTCTTCTTTTTCCGTTTTGTAATATCCTTTACAATGCCATGTATGCCATTTAACTCCCCGAAAAGGAAAATGGGAACAAACGTGATGCTTACAATTTTCTCACCCTCCGAATTGATGATTCGGCATTCGATATCCATCGGCTCTCTCCGTTGTTTCACCATATGAAGAGCTTCATATACCGACGCGTGATCCTCGTCAAAGATCAAACCCATAAAACAACGATCGGTCAGCCGGTTTAATCGAATGCCGGTGATCCTTTCAAAAGACCGGTTGGCATTTACAAAATAAAATCGGTTCAATTCGATAGAAAAAACGCCGTCCAAATTGTTTTCGAATAATGATTTATACCTTTGTTCGCTCTCTTCCAACGCCAAATCGGAATGCTTCTTCTCGGTAATATCCAATATGATGCCGTCGATTCGTTCGATCGCGCCCGTATGGTTCAGGTAAGGGTGGACAATCAGCCTGCCCCACCTGGTTTCTCCCTCAACATGGATAAAACGGAACGTTTGGCTGACCGGAACCCCCAGATCGAGCTTCGTTTTTACTTCTCCCATGAGAACCACGTTATCCTCGGGGTGGATATGGTCATGTATACGAATCGGATTAGACATGATTTCCTGCCGGGTCAATCCCGATATTTTTTCGATGCTTTCAGAGCAAAACGTGTAGCGGTTAAAATCTTTGTCGGTCGACCAAACCGCAGCGTTTACATTGTCCAAAATATTTTCCAGAAATTGCTCCGCCTTTTTCCGTTCGGTCACATCCCTGACAACAGCCACAACATACTTTACATTACCATTGCCGTCCAAAACAGGCTTTACCCGGGTTTCCAAGTAAATGGTATGGCCTTGGACATGGTTAAGACGATATTCCACATCTACAGGTATCTTGGTTTGAACGGCTTGTGCATGCAATAAGCGAACGCGATCCCTGTCTTCCGGATGAATGATATCGAATGCATCCATCTTTTCATACTCTTCGACATCGTAACCTGTCATGGACTTGATGGATGGCGATACATAACGAACAATTGCATTGTTATCGACCAGAACGATCGTATCTGTTGTATTTTCGGCGATAATTCGGTATTTTTCTTCGCTTTCGTCCGCCTCCATTTCCGTTTGTTCCTGTCTCACGGCATCCTTCAACAATACCGTATAGGCGATAATGGAATGGTCGTCATTCAGGATAGGCACCAAATGAACATTCACCCGTATACGGGTTCCATCCATGCAATAGCGGATTGAATGGACACCGCTTGCCGTTCCGCCGGAACTCCATTTTATTTTCTGTTCCTCCAGCTCATCGGAAGCATGTTCCGGAATGAACGCTCGATCATGATGGTACAGTTGCTCGCCGGTAAAGCCGAACATGCTTTGAAAGGCTTGATTGACCCACAGAATTCGATTATGATGATCCATCATATATATAGGGTCCGGCATGTTCTGAAGCATTTGGTTAGCGCCTCTGATTACATCCTGGTATTTTTCCATTTTATGTATGCCCCTTGTTTTCATCTGATCGCATCAAAGTTCCTTCAACACACCCAGAACCATTATAAATGAATCCTGTAGCGGATATCGCGCAAAAAATAGGGAACGCCCGCAATTTATGCTGACGTTTTATTTTCCCCGTAAAAAAGCAACCTCGATTCATGGAAAATTGAATCAAGGTTGCCAAGAGATGATTATTCTATTACGTTAGACGCTCGGAAAGATTACGGGAGCAAGCTAAGTTCCGCCCAGTGCGGATGCGCCTCAAGCCGCCGTTCCATGTCGCGGAACGCCTGGAGCGAGCGTCGCAGCTTCGAATAGGCGTCGCCTCCTTCGCTCCAGCCCTGAAAGCCGATCATCCCGTCAAAACCGATCTTTTTCAGCTGTCCGAGCAACGCGAAATTGTCCAGCTCGCCCTCATCCAACGGCTCGATCGTCGCGACGTTGCCGAAGCCGTGCGGACTCGGACGGCTGCCGGACAAGTTCACCTGCTTCAGGTACGGCGACACCTCCCGCAGCACGCCCGCCAGATTGGTCCTGTCAACGGCGTACCAATGGTAGCCGCAGAACACGATGCCGAGATTCGGATGATTCAACCGCCGGCACAGCCGCACCGCATCTTCGTGGCGCTCGATCCAGAAGGACAGATGCGTGTACAGCAAAATGTCGATGTTGCGCCGCTCGCAAATTTTGAGCGCCTGCTCCAGCCACTTGACCGCGATGTCGTCACCCGCCGGGTCCGAAGGACGAAGATGACTGCCGACGGACTGAATCGCCAGTTCGACGGTCGAGCACCCTTCCATCGTCTCCAGCAGCTTCAGAATGCCCTGGTTTCTCGGATGGCTCTCACCCAAAGAGAGGTCCAGCACGACGTATACGCCCGCGACGTCCAGCCCGTATTTCTGCTTGACGCTGCTGAGCTTCGCCGCATCCCGCCACCGCTCTCCGTGCCAGATGGACAGATGCGCGGCATCGTACCCGATCTCTTTCAGCATCTCGCACCGCGCTTCGAAGCTGTATATCCCCATCGAATTGTAAAAGGAAAAATCCATCGCATAGACACGATAAGCCATCGTGATCAGCTCCTCCTTCTCGCCGAATCGGGTCCGCCGTCCACGTCCACGGAATCGCCGTAGGTACGCCCTAACGTATAGGCACGTTGCAACAGATTGTCGTAATGCCGGCCGATTTCGTCCTCGCTTTCCATATCTTCGGCCAGCGTGTTGTACAGAAATGCCACTTCCGATTGGGAAATGCCCGTATACCCGGCCAGACCTACATTCAGATAATGGGAAATCATCGTATCGAAATTTCGTTTTCGCAAGCTTTCTTCCGTCTCTCCGACAAGCGGAATCCACAATACTTTTTTGTGCGGCAGCTTCGTTCCGCCATACGCAAAGCCGTAGTTCCACGTGCGGTCTATATAGCCTTTCGTAATGGCCGGCAACGAATACCACCATAACGGAAAAATAAACGCAAGCCCTTCGTTTCGTTTCAGCCTCGCCATTTCGGCTTGAACGCGCGCGGAATAGCTTTTTTGCGGGTTATCCCAGTCGGGTTCGTCTTTTTCGAAGACGAGCGGATCAAATTCCTCCCCATACAAGTCGGCGATTTCCGCTTCATGGCCGGCATCGGCAAGTCCTTGAACGAAACGTTCGGCAACGGAAAACGTCAGCGAATTTCTTCTCGGATGCGAAACGATCGTCAGCACTTTCATAGGAGCCACTCCCTTAACGGATATTAGCGATCCCAACCGGTTCTGCCGCAACAGCGCCCGCCCTGTTCACGAACGATTTTGCCCGGCTGTCAATGCGGTTCCGCCGGTTAATGCGGGAAAATGGGGTACGACTTCCGCTCCCAATTCTTCGATCACGTCTTCGACAGGACGATGGCCGTACTTGAGGTTGATGATGACATGATTGACGCCCACATTTTGCAGAAACTCAAGAAATTCAATTAATGGTTTGCGCCCGATTTTGAACCCCAAATGAATCGGTACCGGAGCATGATTCGGATCTTCCATCAAATCGATATAGAGCGATTGGCTGAACGGTTTGAATTGATCGGTGAACGTTCGCCAATGTTTGATCAGTTCCGCTTGGAATTTGATATTCCGGGGATAATACATCCAACCGTCGCTGTTTTGGGCAATCCATTCAGGGGACTGCGAGCTGTGGCCGGTTACCAGCACCGGAATATCCGACAGACGCGGTTTGGGCAGCAGATCCCCGTTCGTCAGGTCGACTCGCTGCGATTGGATCGTCGGAAAACCTTCTTTCCACGCTTGTTTCATGACCGATACGGCTTCCTGAAACAAAGCGCCGCGCTCTTCGAAATTGACGGAGAACGCCGGGAATTCGATTGGCCGGTCCCCGGTCGCCACCCCGAGCACGAGCCGTTCGCCGGACAGGCGATCGACGGAAGCTGCCGCTTTCGCTACATGCAAAGGATGACGCAAGGTCAGAATAATGCTTGCGGTCCCCAACGCGATATTTTGGGTATGGGCGGCTATATACCCCAGATAGACCCACGGATCGTAAATTTGGCCTACATCCCCGAAATACGGGTCATGCAGCGGCACATCCCTGACGAACAATGCGGCAAAATTAAGCTCCTCCGCTCTTTTTGCCAGCTTCAATTGCTTTTCTATGTTCATCTCCGGCACGCTGCCTTCGTAGGATTCCAAAGGAAAGAACAAGCCGAGCGTCAACCGATTCTCTTTAAACATGCGCGAATAACCTTTGTGCTTTTCAAACCGACTCATCTTCGTCCCTCCATATCCATATTCATAAATATCTATAATTATCGATATAATAATATAAAATGAAGCATCCTGCAAGGATCAAAAAGCGGCTTACAAACATTTCAAATTACAATTCCGTCGATAACCACTCGGTCATTTTTTGATATTTTCTTCGTCCCTCTTATAATAAGTAAATTGCCCAATGCGTTTTGCTTTTATCAATCCGGCGTTTTGCAGCATGGACAGGTAAAGGGACACGGTCGATTGCGACAATCCCACTTTTTATGGATGTCGCTTACGCAAACGCCGTCTTCGTTAATATCCCCGTGCAGCGGTTTGGGAAAATGAATCTCCGGATTTTTTAACCACTGTATGATTTGCAGCCTTGTTTCATTGGACAAAGCCTTGAATACGTCCAAAAGTTCCATGGCTACCTCCAGATGCCTGAAATTGTATAATTTTGCGTACGCCGACCTAGCGCCGACGATCGAAGTTTTCATTATTCTAACATTGCAGCGCGTACGGTTGCAATTCAATTGTGGCCTGTCAAACCGCATCTATGAAATGACAATCCGGACGCACGGTCCGTGCGTCCGGAGCGGAGACCAAAGTTCGCGTCATTCTGCGGGCGAAGAGATTTGATTTTGACAGTCTTCGCAAACCCCATAAATCTCGAATCGGTGATTTACGATTTTATAATTTCCGGGAAGGTCCATGTTTTGTTCCAAAGGGCAGTAATCGAATGTCAGCGTCTTTTCACAGTTCAGACAGATCAGATGGTGATGGTGATGAGAATGGCAGCTTCCCTTGAATTTCAATCCGCCGTCCATAAAATAAAATTGCTCCAAAACTCCCATTTCGCTTAACATGCGGAGATTGCGATAAACGGTATCGAAACTGACGCTCGGGTACTTCACGCACATTTGATCGTACACGTCTTTCGGGGACAAGTACCCGTCATGATCGGCAAAAATTTGAGCCAACGTTCTCCGCTGATCGGTAATTCTCCATCCGTTTCTGGACATGACCGCAATCATTTCCTGTACTGTACCGGAACCAGACATTCCATTCCCTTTCCTTTCCGAAAATCGGCCTTGATGTGATCGGACCGTTCCCATTGCATCGAGCAACTTGATCGACCCTATTGTATCATTTCCGTTGCGCTGTTGCCATGCTGTCGGAGCCATGGTCCCATGACCGCCCGCTCATGACGGTGAAGCGGCATCGCTGCTGTCTATCGCGGCATTCGGCAAATTGTCCGGGAAAAGCCTCCAGTCCCGCTTCATTTCTTCTTCGGTCAGCAAGCAGGCATCCAGGCTGGAGATGAGACGGGCCCGATCCATGTCGATCCCGATAAATACCAGCTTGTTGATGCGGTCTCCGTATTCGGGGTTCCATTGTTCGGCCAAATCCGGATTTCCCGAAGTATGGCTTCCCGTTCTTCCCGAGGCAAAGCGCCAATCCAATATCCCGAAGGTCCGAATTGGATAGACGGCCCCGCCTGACTGAGGCTTTGAGCCAACTGATTGCGGGTGGCGAGCCAGACGATTCCTTTCGCTCTGACAACCTCGGATGGCCAGTCTTCCATCCATCGCATCAGTCTTCCGGGATGGAACGGCTTGACGCGTTCGTAAACAAAAGAGGAAATGCCGTATTCTTCCGTCTCCGGCGTATGGACCGGCTTTTTCAGCTCCTGGATCCAACCGGCCGATGTGCTTGCTTCTTCAAAGTTGAATAAACCGGTGTTCAAAATATCCGACGGATTTACCCGGCCATGTTCGGTCCGAATGATTTTGGCTCGCGGCTGAAGTTTTCGAAGAACGCTCTCCAGCTTCGCAAGCTCGTCCTCTTCCACCATGTCGCATTTGTTCAGCAGCAGCACGTCGCAAAATTCGATCTGGTCGATCAGCAAATCGACAACCTCGCGGGTGTCATCCTCTCCCACAGCCTGGCTCCGATCGAGCAGCGTCTCTCCGGATGAAAAATCATGCCAGAAGCGATAGGCGTCCACAACCGTGACCATGCAGTCGAGCCGGCAAAATCGGGACAAGTCGATCCCCTGCTCCTCATCGATATAAGTGAAAGTTTGCGCGACAGGAATCGGTTCGCCGATTCCCGTGGACTCGATCAGGATGTAGTCGAAGCGTTGCTCCTTCGCCAATTTCTCCACCTCGCGGAGCAAATCTTCCCGAAGGGTGCAGCAGATGCAGCCGTTGGACATTTCGACCAGCTTTTCGTTTGTCCGGGAAAGTCCTCCCCCATCCTTGATGAGCGAAGCGTCGATATTGACCTCGCTTAAATCGTTGACGATTACCGCCACTTTCAAGCCGTCGCGATTGTTCAACACATGGTTCAGAACCGTTGTTTTACCCGCTCCCAGATATCCGCTTAATACGGTAACCGGTATTTTGTTTTGCGTCATACCATCACCTTTTTAATTGTAATTTTTACGCTTATCGCGCAAGTGTAAAGCCGGGGCTGAAACCCGGCTCGCTTCGCGCTGATTTCGTATTCCTTTCTTAAATGTAATAATTACGTTTAAGCCAATTCTAGCAGGTCATGCTTGTTTCGTCAACCGCTTCGCGATCGGTTTCGCTTCATGCTGCGTATGAGCGTCTTCGTTTCCTCCGTCACCCGATGGGATTCTACAATTTTTTGCAGCGCTTTGTTGTACGTGATATCGTCCAGAGAATGGTTTTGCAGATAGGCCATGGTCGGTTCGGGCAGCTTCACAAAACAGATCGATATCGCCCATGCCACCGCCATTTTCACATAGTAGCCGTCATGCCGGATACGGTCCAGCCATCGCAGCACATCATGAATATATGACTCGTCAATATAATAATTGAGCAGCATGACGACGCCAAAACGGATGTCATATTCCCGGTCCGAAGCCAGATAAGGCTGTAAAAAATGCCATACCCGCTCCTTATGCGAACGGGTGAACTTCAGTCCCGCGCAAAAACTGTCGCATACGGACCAGTTATCGATTTTGGGCACAAATGCGGCAACATAGCGCAAAATTTCTTCGATATCCGCCTTCGCATAGCCGATGACCATGCCCTGCAGCATCACTTCCTCGAAAAATTCATCATCCGCTTGCGCCAGATAGGCGCGCCAATCGCTTCCGGCAATTTCCCGGGCCAGTTTGCGCAGCTGCGGCAAGCGGACGCCCAACACATGATCGACGTTCGGGATCAGCGCAGCCGCGAATTTTGATAGCCGGCATCAGCCAGTTCCTTTAATTGGTCTTTAATCGTTTTCTCCACTGTATACTCCTTACCGTTCGTTATGGCAACCGTTCGATCCTGTAGAATCCTCCCTATATCTCATTCTACAGTCGGGAGCAGAACGAAGCAAAGCCTGATCCGTCCTGCGCCCGCAGCATGGATCAGGCTCCATAGATTCCGCTAGGAAAGTTCGAACCCTTGGAATCGCGATTCCTTTCCGCGCGACTGGCGAAATATTGTGCCATCACGCTGAAATAACGATGGATGTGGCTTTCGAAATGCTCGGAAGTGCTTATCGATTTGACTGATCGTCGCATTCATTCTTATTCCTCCGGCAAGCCAGTTCCCGAACAGGCAACCTTATTTTTGGTAATCGGGTTTGACAAATCCTTCGAACCGGGTTTCGGTCACTTTTTTGAACTCCTCGGATTGATAGGCCTCTACGAGATCTTTTACGAACTGCTTGTCCTTGTCCGCCGTCTTCACCGCTACAAGATTCATGTATTGGTCCGGGGTTTCTTCCAATGCCAGCGCCTCCGTCAATTTAAGCCCGGAAGCCAGAGCGAAGTTTCCGTTAATGAAGGAGTAGTCGGCATCCTCCAAAGACCGCGGCAATTGGGCGGCTTCAATCGGCAGCAGCTCGATGTTTTTAATGTTTTCGGCCACATCCTTTTCGGACACCTGGATCGGATCGATATCATCTTTCAGCTTCAGCCATCCGAATTGCTGCATCATCACCAGCGCTCTGGCCTGATTGGTCGGATCGTTCGGAAGCGCGACTTTCGAGCCCGCCTCGACTTCGTCCAACGATTGATGCTTTTTGGAGTAAATGCCGATGGGGGCTGTTGGCACTTTGATCAAATCGATCAAATCCAGCTTTCGATCCTCCGCAAAGCTTTGCAAATAGATGATATGCTGGAACACATTCGCGTCCAGGGAACCGTCCGCCAAAGCGAGATTCGGCTGAATATAGTCGTTAAATTCGATTATGCTTACTTTGTAGCCTTTCTGCTCCAGAATCGGCTTGATGCCCCATTCGACCTGGTCGCTGTAAGGCCCGGCCGTCGCTCCGATTTTAATTTCTTTCTTTTCGGATCCCGAAGCTTGATTGCTATCGGATGCCGCTCCGCATGCGGAAAGCAAACCCGCATACAGAATGGCTGCCGCAAGTAATGGCCACGTTTTTTCATCCATGTTCACTCCTATCGTTTATCCAGCAACCGAGCCAGGAAATTGCCTGAAAACTGAATGATCTGCACGAATATAATCAACAAAATGACGGTTAGTATCATGACGTCCGTCTGAAAACGGTAATAGCCGAAACGGATCGCCAGATCGCCGATGCCGCCCCCGCCGACAATCCCCGCCATGGCCGAATAAGACAGCAGGCTGATAGTCGTCAGCGTAATGCCGAGCACAATGCCCGAGCGGGCTTCCGCCAACAGCACCTTCCAGGTGATCTGCAGAGGGGTGGCCCCCATGCCCAAGGCAGCTTCGATGACGCCTTTCGGAACTTCGCGCAGCGATTGCTCGACCAGTCTCGCGAAATAGGCCGTCGAGGCGATGGACAACGGCACGGCGGCCGCCACCGGACCGATCGTCGTTCCGACCATCACTCTTGTTAACGGGATCAGCGCGACGAGCAAAATGACAAACGGCAGCGATCGGACCGTATTGACCACATAATTCGTAATCCGGAACAGTACAGGCCGCTCGAAAATTTGACCGCGGCCGGTAAAGTAAAGAAACACGCCCAGCGGAATTCCGAACAGAACCGCGCAGCACATGGAGATGAACAGCATAACCCCCGTCTGCACAATCGCCAGTCCGATTTCCGGCATTAAGGACAGAAGATTGTCAAACATACGCGACTCCTCCTTTCAAAGCCTCGCGCCGGTCTCCGAGCAGCAGCTTGGCGATTTCCGTCGTCGGCTTCTGGCCGGTTCCGCTCAAATCGAGCGTCTCCACGATCGACCCGTGCTCCATGACGGCAATTCGGCCGCAAATGTGCTTGACGACCTCCATATCATGTGAGACGAGCACGATCGTCACGCCGAATCGCTTGTTGATGTCGCGAATAAACTCGAGAATGACGCCGGTCGTCTGGGGATCGAGCGCGGAAGTCGGCTCGTCGCACAATAGCACTTTAGGCTCCGTCGCCAATGCGCGGGCGATGGCGACCCGCTGTTTTTGTCCTCCGCTCAATTGGGCCGGGTAGGCTGACGCCTTGTCTTCCAGACCGACGATTTCCAGACATTGCTTCACCCGCTGCTCCCGGTTTTTTTTGGGCACGCCCGAAATCTCCAAAGGAAACGCAATATTATCTGCGGCCGTCCGGTTTTGAAGCAAATAAAAATGCTGGAAGATCATGCCGATCGACCTTCTGGCGACGCGCAGTTCCTGCGGCGAACATTTCGTCAAATCCCGGCCGTTTACGATGACCGACCCGGTCGTCGGCGCCTCCAGCAGATTCATCATCCTTAATATCGTCGATTTCCCTGCGCCGCTTTGACCGATAATTCCGAATATTTCGCCTTCGGCCACTTCCAATGACGTCGGCGCTACGGCAGAAATCAGGCCGTCCTTGCTCCGGTAGCTTTTGCTTACCTGCTCCAGCACAATCATCGACATCCCCCCTCCCTTGGTTTACCAACGATGGCCCTCGGCATTGGAAAGCGAGGCCGTCCTTGCTTCATGCATCTTCGGCATGACATATTCGTGAAATTCGACCAGCTCCTTCAGCGGAAACCGGAACGTAAGCAGCAGCATCTGCACGCCCGCGCTGCGCAGCTCCGCGATTTTATCGGCCACCTGGCTGTAGGAACCGATCAGCCCCGTGCGGAATCCTTCGTTGTTCGCGACAAAATCGCTGACGGTTGCGGCACGGGTCCACATGCCTTTGGCTCCTTTCGCCCTTTCCTGGAATTGACGGATCGCGGAATGATCGGCACGCTCCAATATATACTGATATTCCTCGCGGGCTTCCTGTTCGGATTCTCTTGCGATCACAAACGCGTTCACCGCAAACCGAACCGTTCGGCCGTGCTGGGCCGCCATTTCGCTCACCTCGCGAATCTGCTCTATGATTTCAGACGTCGGCGCGCCGTTGATGAAATACCAGTCCGACAGTCTGGCGGCCATGTTCCGCGCTTCCTGGGAGTTCCCCCCCTGAAAAATGGCCGGATACGGCCGCTGGTAAGGAAAAGGCCGGATTCTGCCTTCCTTGATCTTGTAATAATGGCCGTCGAAGGTGAACGTTTCGTGCTGCCAAAGTCCTTTCAAAACTTCGATATACTCTTCGGAACGCCGATAGCGCTCGTCGTGGCCGATCCAGGGGACGCCGAACATCTCCTGCTCCTCCTGGAACCAGCCGGTCACCAGATTGACATGCCAACGGCCCGAGCTGATATGATCGATCGTCGCGCCCATCTTCGCCAACGTTACCGGCGGCAAAAAGCCCGGCAGGACGGCGCTGATGAGGCGAATCCGGCGGGTCGCGGCCGCGATCGCCGCCGCCGTCGCCAGCGGATCGAGTTGGCCGCTCCCCGAATTCCCTCCGCCGATCGCTCCGATATAGCGGACGGGATACAAAATCGCCTCGTAGCCGAGATAGTCGGCAAGCTGAGCGAGCCGCAAATTGTAAGCGAAGCTTGCGTCTTTATCCTGCTCGACCGCGGAACGAACAAAACCGCCCGCAATATTCGAACCCCAGATGGCGAACTGCATGCTCATCGATGCTCACCTTTCCTTTACGCTCTATTCCTTTGCCGCCGGTACGCGATCGTTCGCGGCGTTGCCGATCAGCTTCCACACCGGGTCCGTCAGCTTTGCCTTGTCGTATCCCAGATACTGCGCCGCGTAAGTTCTCACCGGATCGCCCGAGTAAAAGATTTCATACAGCTCGTGGCGGGAGCCTAACGGGCTCGCGATCAAATCCCAGGCCAACTTGAACAGCCTGACGCGCTCCGATGCGGGAATGTCGGCACCGCGATAATATTTTGCACAAGCGGTCCGATCGGTCCGTCCAGCTCGGCGACCGTGGCCGGAGTCTGCATCAGTCCCCCTGCGGCGAGGTGACGCAAAATGCCGGTCGCCCGCGGATAATAACGGCTCCCCAAGTTCCGGGCCGTCGTCAACGGATCGATGGCCGGCAGCCATACTCCGGTCTCCCCGTCCGGTTCCGCCAGCTCCTCGGATACGGCAAGAAGAGCCTTGATCGTCTCCACCTGCACAAGCAGTTCGCCCAGCTTTTCCTGAACATGCAGATGATGGGTGACGCCGATAGCCGTCGATATTTCATTCGCGACCGCGGCGACAAATTTCAGCTTGCTGATCAACCGAACGACCGTCTGATGCTGGCTTAACGCGACGGCGGCTGGGTCCTGGCGGAGTTGCCAGATGGCGTCCGGGTCGTCGTGGATGAAGACGCGTTCCCACGGAACGAACGCATCGTCGAAAATAATGACCGCGTCCATCTCGTCGTACTTGGCGCTAAGCGGATAATCTTCGTGCCGATCCGAGGCGAACGATTCCCGGCAGACGACATGAAGCCCCGGAGTGCCGACCGGAACGGCAAACATCGTGGAATACGCCAAGTCCGCGGACGACCTTCGATGAAAAGGAAATACGAAAATCTCGTCCACATAGGGGGCCGCGGTCGCAATCATTTTGGCACCTCTCACCCAAATCCCTTCGCGGTTCTGCTTGACGACCCGCAGATACGCATCCGGATCGCCGGCTTCGGAAGGCCCCTTGGAACGGTCGATTTGCGGATCATGAAGCGCCGTCGTGGACAGCCAGTCTCCGTCCCGGCTTTGTTCGTAGTAACGGGCTATTTTATCCGCGAACCCTTTTCGGGCGTCGCCCCCCAAACGATGGCGGCTCGCATACCAGCCGGTCAGCAGCGATCTCGAGTATTCGGACAACCGGCTCATCATGCCGAAGGTGGCGTCCGACCAGATTCGAAAAGCCGTATGCCGGCGCAGGATGTCCTCCTTGCCGAACGGCGCCAGAAAGGCGGCATTGACCGGCTTGCCGCTGCCGGGGCTGACGAATGTCAAATCGTCCCGGGTGTCCGGTTTTTCCTGCAGATCCAGAAGGGACGAGACGGTGTCCACGGTTCCTTTGAAGGCGGGATGACCGGGAACATCCGCAATGCGCTCGCCCGCAAGCCATACCGTTCTGGCGTCATTGAGGCGTGTACGATAATGCTGGCCCGGCGTTGTCGGATTCATGGAGACCCTCCTCTCTTGCAGCGTGCGTTTGTCTGAAATTCCGCATTAGCCCGGTCAGTTCGCTTTTATCCGCATACAGGTATTGATTGGCGTACGTACGGACCGGATCGCCGGCATAAAAACGCTCGTACAGCTCATGCCGGGAGCCCAGCGGGCTGCCGACCAAATCCCACGCCAATTTGAACAGCCGCACTTTATGTTCCGCGTCGATCTGCTTGCCGGCGTAGCATGTTTTCATCAGGTTCGCGAGCGGTCCATCCAGCTCGCCCAATGTCGACGGCACCTGCATAAACCCGCCTGCTCCGATCTGCTGCAAAATTTCAATGGCTCGCGGATAATAGCGGGTTCCCAAATTTCTCGCCGTTTCAATCGGGCTCAGCGCAGGCAGCACGGTTCCGGCATCGTTGCGGCGGGCTTGAATTTCGGAGGCGAGCAAAAGCGCTTTTATGCTTTCCACCTGGGTGACGAGTTCGCCGAGTTTCTCCTGAACGTGCAGGAAGCCGGATGCCCCGATCGAGTCGGCAACCGCAAACGAAACGCCGGCGACAAATTCCAGCTTCGCGAGCAGCCGCACGACGGTTTGATGAAAAGCGAGGGCGTTCGCGGTCTCGTTCATGCGAAGCTCCCAAATGCCTTGAGCGCTTCCCTTCAACAAAACGCGCTCCCAAGGGACCAGCACATCGTCGAATAACAGCACCGCATCCATTTCTTCGTATTTCGCGCTTAACGGGTGGTTGTCGTCTTGAAGGGACGCAAAAGATTCCCTGCAAATGATGTGCAAGCCGGGCAGGTTGGCGGGAACGATCAGGAGATGGGCGTATTGTTGTTCGTTTTCTTTCAGCCGGTAATAAGGGAAGATCAGAAAATCATGGCAGTAAGGGCCGGCCGTCGCGACCATTTTCGCTCCTCTGACGACCACCCCGTCCTCCGTTTCTTTGACGATGCGCAGCACGGCGTCCGGGTGCTGCTGCTCGCTCGGACTTTTGGAACGGTCGATTTGCGGGTCTAGCAACGCGGTCGTAAGGAATAAATCCTTGTCTCTCGCCTCTTCGTAATAGCGTGTAATCTTCTCGTCGAAATGCGGATCGAACGAAGCGAATTCGTGCCGTGACGCATACCAGCCTGTAACCAGGGAACGGGCATAATCGGACAGGCGGCTCATCACGCCGTACGTTTCATTCGCCCAATAGGCGAAGGCGACTCTCCTTTTCTGCAAATCCGCCTTGCTGGCAGGCACGAGAAAGGAGCTGTGGGCATAGGCGTTTGTCGCCGGATTCCAAAACCCGACTTGCTCCCGGACGTCCTTGTTGTCCAACGTATCGAAAAGATGCTTTAACGTTCGCAATGTGCCCCGAAATGCCGGATGGCCCGTCACATCGTCCAGCCGCTTTCCGTCCAGCCAGATACTCCGTCCATCCTTCAGGCTTTGAATAAATCGTTCTCCGCGTGTCAGCGTCATCATTCTCCTCCCTGAACTTTCTAATTGTTTCGTACCCGCTATGCTTGCCGCTGCAGGGAATCGTTCTTTTCGAATAAAGGAAGCAGTAATTGTCCCGTTCGTTCGGCTTCCTCCAAATGGGGAAACCCGGAAAGTATAAAATGCGTCACGCCAATATCGATATATTCCTGCAGACCTTCTCTGACCTGCTCGGGATTTCCGACGACGGCCGTGCCCGCTCCTTTGCGAACCCGTCCGATGCCGGCCCATTTGTATTTGTCAAACCGGTAATCGCCTTGCAGCAACCGGTTCATTCTCGACTGGGCCACGGAATCGGCTTCCCGGTAATACTGTTTCATCCGCTGCTCGACCGCCGGGTCGATATCCGAGACGAGCCTGTCGGCGGCTTCCCAGGCTTCCTTCTCGGTTTCGCGGACAATAACGTGAATGCGTATGCCGAATTCGAGCGTTCTTCCGTACTTGCCCGCCCTTGCCCGCACATCTTCGATTTGCCGGCGCACCTCTTCGACAGGTTCTCCCCACTGCAAATACACGTCGCCGTGCCGCGCGGCAACTTCTTTGCCGGCATCCGACGAACCGCCGAAAAACACCGGGATTTTCGGTTGTTTATTGCGCGGGATCAGAACGGCATCCTTCACAGCATAAAATGGACCTTCGTAATCGACCTGCTTTTCTTCCCACAGCTTCCTCAGCACGTTCATAAAATCGCTTGTGCGGCTGTACCTTTCATCGTGGGACAGAAAATCCCCGTCTTGCCCGAGTTCGTACGGCGATCCGCCGGTTACGATATTGATGTCGATTCTTCCGCCGCTGAACTGATCCAGCGTCGCCGCCATTTTGGCGGACAAAGCCGGCGCGATGAAACCGGGACGAATGGCAATGAGCGGGCGGATTTTGGACGTATGGTGAACGACAGCGGAGCCGACCATCCAGGAATCCAGAAAAGGGGTTCCGACAGGGACTAAAATCCCGTCAAACCCCACTCGTTCTGCCGTTTTGGCCACTGCAACGATGTAGTCCGGATCGGGTTCCCTTTCGGGCTTGGTCAGACCGATTCGTTCGCCGTCGCCGTTCGTCGGCGTAAACCAGGAAAAACGCACCTTCATCAAATTCTCCTCCCGAAAATGAAAAAAGCTCGTCATTGCAACATGCCGCAGCATCATTGCAACTAGAGCCTTCAGTGGTCTGATGGGCTTTTTCAGTTCAAAAAGGGGCCTTGAAACTCTCGTCGAACAAGAGAACAAGGCCTCCAACTTGTCAGGTAGGCATTCCCATATGATTACTATGCATTTAACCAAAATTTAACACATGCCTGCCATAGTGTCAATGCGATTTTCAGAACCGGTCACCGGTCACCACATGATCGGCAATTGAGGGGAAGCTGCGCGCAGCGCTTTTTCCATCTCGGCTTTAATCCGCTTCAGCCCGTCCTGCGATTCCGCTTCCGCCCGCAGCACCAGGATCGGCTGTGTGTTGGAGCTGCGGACAAGTCCCCAGCCGTCGGGGAACAGCACCCGGACACCGTCCACTTCAACCGTCTCGTAACTTCCGCGGAAATGCTGCTTCACCTTGTTCAAAATGCCGGTTTTTTCATCTTCCCGGCACGGAACCCTCGTCTCGGGCGTCGCGCAATAGCGGGGCACGTCCGCAAAGCATTCCGAAAGACGCTTGTCCGTATGGCTCACGATTCTCAGCAGCCGCCCGGCGGCATACAGCCCGTCATCGAATCCGAAATATTCGTCGCGGAAGAACAAATGGCCCGACATTTCGCCGGTAAACGGCGTATTCAGCCTGCGCATCGAGGCCTTGATATGCGAATGCCCGGTTCGATGAAACACCGGCTTGCCACCCAGCTTCTCGATTTCTTCGATAAGCGCCTTCGAGCATTTGACTTCCACGAGCGCCTCGCAGCCCGGATATTTGGGAAGAATTTCCCGCCAGAACAGGATCATAAGCTGGTCGCCCCATAAAATATTACCCTGCTCGTCGACCACGCCGAGCCGGTCGCCGTCTCCGTCGAACGCGATGCCGAGATCGGCCTGCTCGGCTTTCACCCGCTCGATCAGATCGGTCAAATTTTCGGATCGACCGGATCCGGATGATGGTTCGGAAAGTCCGGATTCGATTGGCAGTACAGCTCCACCACTTCGCAGCCCCAATTTCTCAACGCCTTCGGAGCGAACGGCGATGGCGTGCCGTTCCCGCAGTCGACTACGACTTTCAACTTGCGCGGTCCGAGCACGATTTTTTCTTTCAGCATAGACAAATAGGGCGTTTCGATGTCTTGCCGCTGCAGCAAATCCATATTCCAATCGAACGTTGACGGCAGATTGTCTTCTTCCGCCAGCCTGCACATCGCTTTTCGCAAGTCCTGGATCGCTTCTCCGTAGATCGTCGAATAATTCATTGCGATCTTGAACCCGTTCTCGTCTCCGGGATTGTGGCTGGCCGTAATCATGACGCCGCTCGGGCGCTTCAAATATTCCAGCGCATAATAGAACATGGGTGTCGTCACTTCGCCGATATCGATGACCTGGCAGCCGGATTGCTGCAGTCCGCTAATGAGCGCCCGGTGAAAGTCAGGCGAGGATTTGCGGTTGTCCCGTCCGACCACCACCGTATTCGCGCCGTCCGCTCCGGCCTTTTCCCCGAACGCTCTGCCGAGCAGATAACAGAAAGGAAGATCGATTTGCTCATAGGCTTTGCCGCGAATATCGTACTCCCGAAACACGTCTCCCGGAATTCGAGTCGTATTACGTTGTGCAAGCTGCATAATGATCCACCTCTCTCTTCTGATTGATCTGTTTCAGATAAAGCGCCTCTGTGATCAGGTAAGAGATGACCGCTTCCGCACCCTGGTTCAGGTTCGGGCCCGTATCCGTCAATCCGTCGTAACAGCTTCCTTCGGCCGCGTTAACCATGGAAACGCCCGCATCGTTCTCCCCATAGAACCAGTCCCGGCATTTCGCCGCAATTTCCGCATAACGGGTCGTCCCCGTTATCTGGAATGCTTTCGCAGCGGCCAGACACAGCTTCATGACGTCAATCGGCTGCTGGTCCCACAGCGCTCTGCTTTCGCGGCCGCACCACCCTTTGTTGCCGACGGGGCGAATTTGCCCTTTTTCATTCGTCGACAACCGGATTAGAAAATCGAGGCTTTCGGTCGCCACGTTCAAAATCCGGTTATCCCGGACGACTTCATACGCATTCAGCAGCCCCCATGGCAGGATCGCGTTGCTGTACGAGACGACCGGCTCGAACCAGTTCCAGCCGGCAGCGGCCTGCGAACGGTAAGCATCGACCAGCCTTTGCGTCAGCATTTCCAGCTCGTTCATCAAATGATGCGGATAGCGGTGAGCGATCAACAGGCTTAAAGCCGACATCGCATAAGCCTGCCCGCGCAGGAAGCGCATCGCGGACACTTGCGTCAGCGCCTTTTCCAGCACCGTCTCCGCCGCCACGCGGCGCTCCGGCTCCCGCAAGCGCACCAGCGCAAGCGCGGCTGCCCACAAGCAGCGCCCCAGGCAGTCGTCCGACGGCGCTTCCTTCTCCTGCGTGCGGTCGTACGCGATATTGTTGTGAAAATGCCCGTTATCCTTTTGCACCCATAGCAGAAAAGCCAAGTAAGTATCGATCAGATCGTTCAGCTTCCCGGCTTCCTCTTCTCCGGCCAAATCAAGCCATTCCAGACAAGCCCAAAGCGCTCTGGCCTGATCGTCCGTGCTGTACCCTTCCTTGCGGCGGGGAATCCGGCCGAGAGCATGCTCCACGATTCCCGTATCGTCCGTGAGACGGAGAATATGTTTGAAACGATTAACGGACGTTTGCAACTTCTCTCACCCCGGCAAACAACGCCGCATGTTGTCTGCCGATTTCCGGCCAGTGCATCGTTTGGCCGATGCGCCCCATATTGCGGGCACATGCTTCCAGCCGCTCGCGATTTTTCAGAAGCGAAACGATTTTCTCCGTCCACTTAGCCGCGTCCCCGGCGTCGACCAACAGTTCCGGGTAGTCGCGCAACAAATCGGTAGCGTACGAATACGGGGTAGACAATACCGGCCTTCCCAGTCCTACGGCATAAGCCAGCGTTCCGCTAGTAATTTGTTGCAAGCCCGGGTAAGGCGTCACGTAAATGTCGCAAGCCATAATGTGCTTGACCAGATCGGACTCTTCCATGTACCGGTCGATCATGACGACATGCGCGTCCATGCCGTTGCTGCGGATCAGCTCCCGCAGTTCGTCCCGGTAACGCTCGCCTTCCCGCTTTTTCACCTCCGGATGCGTTTGTCCGACAATCGCATACAGCACATCCGGAACTTGCTTGGCGATGTCGGGAAGGATGTTCAAAATCAGCTCCAGTCCTTTGCCGCGGCTCAACAGGCCGAAGGTCATCAAGACGCTGCGGCCGTTCCAGTTCAATTGCTGCCGGAACGCTTCTCTTCGATCGGGATCCGGCTCGGGCGTGCCGTGCGGGATAAAGCATATCTTCTCGACGGGAACGCCGAACGATTCATGCAAGTACTCGATCGCCTTGCGATTCATCACGATAATTTTCGCGCTCTTCTCGGCTATTTCTTGCTGAATGTCGCGATAGGGCGGAAGAGGCCGCTCAAATACCGTATGGAACGTCGTCACAAGCGGCTTTTCCAAATGCCGTATGAATTGCAGTATATGGGCTCCCGCTTCGCCGCCGAATATCCCGAATTCATGCTGAAGGGATACGACGTCGATATCGGAATGATTGATTCTTCTGGCCATTTTCACGTAATCGTCCGCTTCGTCGCGGCGCAGCGGCCACAGAATCGGGTCTTCGACAGGCTCCTGCCGGTTGCCGGTAAGCACGACGACCGGGTCTTTGCCTTTCCAGTCCTTCGCGCCGTTCACCGCCTGTCTTAAATGAAACGTATAGGTCGCAAGACCGCACTTTTGCGGTACGTAAGTGCTGACATAAGCGATCCGGGTCATGCCTGCAACACCCCGATCCGGCTCATCACCGCTTCGTGCAAAATATGCTTCGAACCGATCTCGAGATCGTATCCGAAAATGCAATTGTTCATCACGACACCGTTATGGGCCAGGCAGCGGTCCCACATAATCGTCTCCGCGCAGCGCACATGCTTTCCGATTACGCAATCGTTGCCGATCACGCTAAACGGTCCGATAATGGAGCGTTCTCCGATTTTTACATTGTCCCCGATCAGAACCGGAGGAATCAGCAGTACGCCGGAATGAATATCGCAGTTTTTGCCGATCCAGATTCCTTTTCCGTTTTGCCGGCCCGGAAGCGGCAGCCGGTATGCCCGATTTAACAAGTCCCAGTGGATACGGCGGTACCGCTCTTTCGTCCCCATATCCATCCAGTAACCGGAAATGACGGTCCCGTAGACTCCTTCCCCCTTTTCAATCAGTAAAGGAAATGTTTCCCGCTCGATCGATACCTCCTGTTGTTCCGGAATATAGCGCAGCATCTCTTTGTCCATTACATATATTCCGGCATTGATCCGATTGGAAGGCGCTTCTTCCAGGCGAGGTTTTTCCACAAAACGGAGGATGCGTCCTTCTCCGTCCTGCTCGACAACGCCGTAATGCGTCGGGTCGTCCACCTCGGTTAATCCGATCGTCACGCCTCCCCCGTGTCGTTTATGGAATGCGAGCAACGGCTCGATCTCGATTTCATGAACGATATCCGCATTGATGACGATAAACCGGTCGTCCAGATAAGGCTCGGCGTTTTTGATGGCACCGGCAGTGCCGAGCAGCGTTTGTTCCACGGCATACTGAATGTTTACGCCCCATTTCTCGCCCGTGCCGAAATAGTTCTCAATCACTTCGGGGTAATGCTTTACCGCGATAACAAAGTGCCGAATCCCCTGTTTTTTCAGATGAACGATCAGATGTTCCAGCCAAGGGCGGTTAGCCACCAAAGCCATCGGCTTGGGCAAATTTTCCGTCAAAGGTCTTAACCGTGTTCCCAGTCCTCCAGCAAGCAGCAGTGCATTCATATTTCGAACCACCCTCCTAAAAATAAAAAAAGAAGCATTGTTTAAAGCCAGGGATCCTCACGCCTTTCGGCCAACAAAACTCCGTAATACGCGGTCCCCTAAAAGCAACTACGTATTGCGCATTTTGTTTGTGGACAAGCTTGATCTTGCTCGACTTGCCCAGTAAAAATCATTGGTTTTAAAAAATCTTCTTTTGTTTCGATTATGAAGTTTTTAGGAGTTTTCTGCGGGATGCGGCCATATCAGGCTTTGGGAGGAATTTTGAGCGGGCGCTTTCGCCAAACCGCTGCAGATCGTAAGAGGCGGCGAATTGCATTTCTGCTTAACCGTTTCATGTTCTCCCTCCTTTCGACTATGTTATTATCACTCGGTAATATTGAGTGCTAACAAAATTTTATTCCGAATAATTGGGCGGCTCAAGTCCTGTTCATGGTAAATAGCGCCGAAATTGGATGGAAATACGGGAAAAATTTCAGAATCTTTATGAATTTCTTTTTATATCTCGATTGCACGCCCGCTCCAGCATGATCCCGAATGCGCGAAGCGCAAAGCCCGCACCGTCATTTCGGCGGAACGGGCTTTAAGCTGCGTTATTGCTCGATCGCCTGGGGATCCATATCGAAAAATTCCCACAGATGGCCGTCAACGTCCTGGAAGCTCCGGGTGTACATAAATCCGTGATCGGCAGGGTCGCTGTAAGCCTTCCCTCCGGCCGCAAGCGCCCTGTCGACAAGCTCGCCGACCTTCTAGCCGCATCCAAAAATTTGATTCGCCGTAACCGCCACCCCGATCACCTCACCATCGTATTGGCTGGCATCTGCGTTTCGGATTCGCATCGATAATCGCCGGATAATTTCAGTCTATCGGAATAGTAAAGCGCCGGTTTTTTCTCGATTGCGCATTTGGCCGGATCAAAATTTGTCAAGATTGTCTTTGTTCTTCTCCCAGCTGTCCCGAATCCGCTCGTTAATGATGTCCTCGATCGCTTTATACCCCAAGGCGATATTTTTGTCCTGGAACTCTTTCAATATTTTATCGAATTCCGCTTCGGATTTCGCAAGATACAATTTGGGCAAATACTCTTGCACGGAGTCGTTCATTTTTGGAACGTCATCGCTTCCGGACTGTTCGGTTCAAACTGGTCCGGACCGCCCAGCCACCAATCCACCTTCGTCATGCCGACCTTGGGCAGGTCGTTATAGTTGGTCACATGGAGCGCTTCAAAAATTTCACGATCGATTTCATCGTAGCTGCCTTCCAGATAATATTTGTTCTCATGGAGGTTAAAGGCGTCTCCTTTGGAATCGAATCCGTCGAAGTACCCTCCAAGCAGCGGACGCCATTTTCCGATCCCGGTTTTTCCTGCCAATTCGGATCGGACTTGGCCAGTTCGATCAGCTCGGGCTTTGGTTTGCGGAAGCCTTCCTCGTCATAATCCCAATGCACGCCCTCAAGCCCCATGCCGGTCAATACGTTGCCTTCCTCCGTCCACAACCAGGACAGACGCTTGATGATTTCCTCCGGATTTTTGGCATTGTCGGTAATAAACAAATGGAATCCGGCGCCGTTCGGAAAATATTGCCCTGTAATCGGCTGTCCGTCATAGCCGTCCAGCTTCAGCCACGGATAAGGGATGATGCGCTCTTCCGGCTTGCCTGCGGCGATGCGCGACCGGTTCGCCACGCCGTCCATCCAGTCTCCGCCGTAATAGTTGACATATATTCGGCCGTCGTTCAGCTTCTGCATATATTGCTCATGGTTTTGAATGGCGCCTTCCGGATCGGCATACCCTTCGCGAACGGCACGGTTCAAAAATTTCGCGATCTGAATAAATTCCTTCGAAAACGGTACCCACGTATAGCGCGCATTGTCATTGAAATCGTAAGGGCCGAACCAGCCGCTCACTCCGCCCAGCCTGAACATCGCATGATAGGCCCAGAACCCCCAATCGCCGAACCAGGCGGAGAACGCGTACGCTTTGCGTCCGTCGACCGTCGGGTTGGCGTCCTGCGCTTTCTTCGCAAACTCGTACAGGTCTGTCAGCGTTTCCAGTTTCGGATAACCTTGCTGCTTCCACAAGTCATACCGGATTCCGATCATCGGCTCGATTAACGGATTTTCCTTGCTGTATCCGAATCCGCCGGGAACCGACCACATGCCGGGTTTCTCATATCTGGAATACCCGCTGGCAAGCGCGTCATGCCGCTCTTTCAGATGCGGCGCGTACTTGGCCATATAATCGTCCAGTTGGACGATGTAGCCGCTGTTTACGTAAGCGGCCATCTCGTCGCCTTCCTTGAGCGCTATAGCGTCGGGATAATCTTTGCTCGCCAGCATCAGGTTCAGCTTCTGGTTTGCATCGCCGGCCGTATACAGAACTTCGACGTCAACGCCCAGCTTCTCCCGAATATATTTGTGGATCGGATCTTCCTCGGGCATTTGCCCCGGATCGGCTCCGCCCCAGAAGACGGTAAGCTTGATCGGATCGGTGTTCGCATTTCCGTCGCTGTCGCTGCCCGGCGCATTGCTACTGTTCGCGTTGTCCTCGCCCGTACTCTCTTTGCTGCAGCCAACGACCGAGAATACAAGAGCAAAGACAAGCGAGATGACAGCGATCGATTTGACTTGTCGGTTCATAGCTGTGTTGACTCCCCCCTGCAAATAGATTGGTCATGTCTGTCACACCTTCATTATGAGTCACGCCATTGCCTGTCACCATCCGGCGAAGTAAAGGAATTGTACGGCCAAATTGCAGAAACCGGACCGTCAGCCTTTAATGGAACCGAGCATAATGCCTTGGGTGAAATGCTTCTGGAAGAACGGGTAGATCAAAATAATCGGCGTCGTGACGAGAATCGTAATCGCCGCCCTGAGCGACTCGGGCGTCATCTTCTGCCGCTGAATGGCGTCCAGATTGAGATTCGCCGCCGACATCGAAACGTTCGCCGTTTTCAGCAAGTTCACCAATATGAGCTGCAGCGTCGTCAATTCCGGCGAGTTCGAGGTGAAGAAGAAATTGTCCTGCCAGCTGTTCCAGTGGCCGACGGCGTTAAAAATGGAAATCGTCGCGATAATCGGCATCGACAGGGGCAGCGCAATGCGAAAAAAATGTAGATATCGTTGGCCCCGTCCATGGATGCCGACTCGATCAGGCCGTCGGGCAAGTTCTCGAAGTACGCTTTCATAAGCAGCATATTGAATACGCCGATTAAACCCGGAATAATGTAAACCGCGTACGTCTCCAGCAGGCCGACCCAGCGAAGCGTCATATAGTAGGGAATCAGACCGCCGCCGACAAACATCGTGATCAGAAAATATTTCGAGAAGAAGCTTCGCCCGATCAATTCCTTGCGGCTTAACGCATACGCCAGCACCGCCGTGCACAATACGGAAGAAAAGGTGCCCAGCACCGTTCTCGAAACGGAAATCCAGGCCGCCGAGAGCAGATTCTGCGTAGCAAATATCGTCTCATAAGGCGCGAGCGAAAATTGGCGCGGCCACAGCCATATACCGCCTCTCGACGCGTCGACCGGATCGTTGAACGAATAAATGAGCAAATAATAGAGCGGATAAACCATCACGATCGACAATAAAACACAACAGGAAACGGAAATATAGGTGAACGAACGGTCAGCCCACGATTCTTTCATACCTGCAGCCTCCTCTCCGGCTTGCTACCATAATGAATATCCGTTCGTCCTGCGCAATACGGTGTTGACGATCCAGAGGATGGTCAGACTGACCGCCGTCTTGAACAACCCGACAGCGGTTGCGAATGAAAACTGTCCCATGCTCAGGCCGTAACGGACGACATACGTATCGATAACGTCCGAATATTCCCACGTCGCCGGACTGCCCATCAGGTAATACTGCTCGAATCCCGTGTTCAGAAGAGATCCGGCCGACAAAATGAGAATAATGCTGATCGTCGGCATCATGCCCGGAATTGTGACGTAGCGAATGCGCTGCCAGCGGCTGGCGCCGTCGACATACGCGGCGTCGTACAGGCTCGGATCGACGGAGGCGATCGCAGCCAGAAACACGATGGACGACCAGCCCAGTTCTTTCCACAAGTTGGCCAGCGTAAGGATCGGCCATATTAGCTTCGGTTCTCCCAGAAAGAAATAAGGATTGTCGTACAGACCGAGTCGGATCAGCCACGTATTCAGCCAGCCTTCCAGCGACAGAAACTGAAAAAGATCGTGGCCACAATGGCCCATGATACAAAATGGGGAAAATAGGAGATCGTTTGCACGACCCGTTTGAACATTCTAAGCCGCAGCTCGAACAACACGATCGCAAACAAGATCGCCAGCGGCGTGATCGTAGCCATGGCGAGCAGGCTCAGCACGATCGAATTTCGCAAAATGGTAAAGAAGTCTCCGGAATAAACGATGAAATACTCGAAGTGCTTCCATCCGACCCACGGATTATCAAAAAACGCTCTCCCCGGCCTGTAGTCCATAAAGGCCATCAACAATCCCCACAAAGGCATATAGGAAAACACGAAGGTCAAGGCGACGCAAGGAAGCAGAAGAAGCATCAGATATCTCTGACGCTTCAGCTTGATCCATAACGATTTCCGAGCTTTATGCGCAGCCCCCGCTCCGTTCGTTTCCGCTGCCGTAGACATTCCACTTCCTCCTTTCCCGATGTATTGTCGATTCGACTCCTCACTATTTTACAGGCAAGACAGCGGTTTCAACTTCCTGAAGAGTATAGGTAATTACCCTGTAAAATTTAGACGGTGCCGTTGCGGGCGCTCTGTAATAATGCGGACACTCTGTAATAATGCGGACGTTCCGTAATAATGCGGGCAATAATGCAAAAACGCTCCGTAATAATGCGGACGCTCTGCAATAATGCAGACGTTCCGTAATAATGCGGGCAATAATGCAAACGTTCCGTAATAATGCGGACGCTCTGTAATAAAACGTGGCTGTCTCACATGTTCATGGCTCATTTGTCAGCTTGGCGGGCGAGGGGGTATTCGATAAGTTACCCCCGGCTCAAAACCAATCCTGCAAAAGTGCAGTTTTTTCCGCTATTAACAGCCCGAACGCTCAAATTCCTGCGACTATACAATATTTTTGACCTCCAAGCGTCGTGTAAGACGGAAACGATCAAAAAATCCTGTACTTTCGCAGTAATTTGAGCCAAAGACATCCGTCAGGGGCGAAAATCCTGCACTTTTGCAGTATTCACCGCTCTTCAGCTGTTACCGGCGCCCCTGCCCCGTCGGAATAGGGTCGATCGGCTATCGCCGGTGACATCGGCCCGCTGGGCATAGCCATCTTCGGCTATCGCCGGCGACATCGCGGCCCGCTGACATAGCCATCCTCGGCTAACGCCGGCGACATCGGCCCGCTGGGCATAGCCATCTTCGGCTATCGCCGGTGACATCGCGGCCGCTGGCATAGCCATCCTCGGCTAACGCCGGCGACATCGGCCCGCTGGGCATAGCCATCTTCGGCTATCGCCGGCGACATCGGCCCGCTGGAGCGGTCCGACAGCAACATAATCGCGACGGCTACTCTTCTGCCTCAATGTCCGGTGGCGGACGAGACCGCTATAAGACAAAA
>NZ_BOVJ01000003.1 GCF_018403665.1 Paenibacillus cisolokensis | reverse complement strand
TTGTTCTTTACACCTTTTGGATTTTCTTCTGTGGTATGTACTCGAATCTCTTCAAAGATCGTGTAGAGTATCTCTTTTTCTCTTCGTCATTCATAACGGGCCACAGATCGGCCATGGATACGAGCATGTTTTGAATCGCGGGTGTTTCTCGTTCTCTTGATTGCAGCTCGTCCAATTTTTGCTGCAGTTCCATCTCCTTTGAATTTTCTTCGTCCAGACGTTCACGCAATATATCTGCCGTTATCAATTCCTCAACGAACATGTATTGCCATTTCTTTTTACGTTCTTTGATCGACTCAAGGTCACGCTTTAGTTTCTGTATCTGTTTTTCAATATTGGCTTGTTGCTTTTTTATCTTTCGTTGCTCTGAAACTTTTAGTGCCTGATCTATTTGTAAATTGTTTATGTATTCCATGACCAGGTGTTCAATGTGAACCTGCCTAAATATTGGCATGCGACATGTATCGTTATCTTTCCTACGATTGCAAATATAATACGGTGTGCGAACGATTGATCCGTCTTTGCGCTTGCGACTCGTTGTTAATCGTCCATGCATAGCTGAACCGCATCTTCCGCAGCGAAGAAGGCCCGTAAACCAGTATTCCAGCTTGCGGGAGTATCCAGAACCTTTTCTCATGTGCATTAAGCGGTAATGCTCCTCGTATTCTTCCTGCGTCCAAACCGGTTCATGGTCTCCAATAGACCGTATGACCTCAATTTTTTTATCCCGATACCGTTGAGGGTATTTTCCATTAGCCATTCTCTCGCCGTATTGTATGATACCCGCATAAAATGGGTTTTCCAACGTCATGGCAACCGTTGATGCTCGCCATTCGTATCCACGACGAGTTATCCCCTCTTGATTTAGCTGAATCGCAATCTTCTTATAACTCATACGCTCTTTCATGTACATGTGACGGATACGCCGCAGGACTTCAAATTCATGCGGGATTATCTTTCCTTCATTGTCATAACCGTAAGGATACCTACCTCCGTGACGTTTTCCCTCCTTTACTTTCTGCTCCTGACCCATCCTCACCCTCTCAGAGATAAGCTCCCGTTCAAATTGAGCAAATACGCCAAGAATCCCGATCATCGCACGACCCATTGCTGTAGTGGTATCAAACTTTTCCTGTTTGGACACAAAGTCCACACCAAATCCGCTCAGATACCCTAGAAGGTCATATAAGTCGCGTACAGACCTTGTAAAACGGTCGAGTTTATAAACAAGTACAGCCTTAAACTGCCCCTTTTCCGCGTCTTTGAGAAGCTGTTTGAGTGCTGGCCGATTCGTATCCTTAGCACTGTATCCATCGTCAATGTATATCTCGACCACTTCATAATCGTTTACCCGGCAATAATCTAGCAACTGTGTCTTCTGCGCACGGATCGAAAATCCTTCCTCTGCTTGCTCAATCGTACTTACACGCAGGTATAGAACTACTTTCATCATGTTTCCTCCTAACGATAAACGAAATAGACCGCCCCACAGAAAGGTAACGGTCTATTTCTGATCGCACTTATCCAGCCGGCCGTTCTTAAAGCGGTGATGAGCCAGGTGCGTAGATGGTGCAACATCTGCGCCCTTTATTAGTTTAAGCATAAGCATAATTGTTTTCTTTTTCATTCAAATCTCTCCTTATATTCTTCTTATAATGAGTCTCCAGAATCATTTTATATAAAATTTCCTAGCAAGAACATAAAAATTTGATTGTCTTCCAATTTCCGGCTTGCAATAAATATATTAATGCGCTTACAATTTACTTACATCGGAATGATGCGAATTTCCTAGTTCATATGCCAGCTTATGGCGGCGCGGTTTCAAGTTAACCGTGCCACCTTTTATCCCTTTTACGCGAACATATGTTCTAAAACAATGGCCGTTGTGTTACTATAAAATCACCGATCATTGTTCAAATAACTTAAAAGGGGTTGTGCGAATGGACGTGAAGTATATGACAAAAGAAATCATTCGTATGAAAGGTCTACGTGCCTCTGAGGAAGAGTTATTGAAATTTTGGCTCAATCTCGTTTCTTCATCTTTGCCAAAGAGCGAAGGACTTCACGTACCATGTTTTCCACAACAGGATCATCCCGAAGATTAACTCCATACTCCTTTTCTGTTTCTTTGATGATATAATCGATTTTACTTTCCGAGAGCGTGTATTCGCTCTCTTTTTTATCTCTTCCTAACAGATAATCGACAGAAACCCCATATAAATCTGCAAGAATTTTCAAAGTATCCGTATCAGGGTCGCGCAACCCATATTCCCAATTCGCATAAGTACTGCTTTGTTTTACTCCAATTTTCTGGGCGACATATCTTTGAGACCAACCCTTTTTTCCCTGAGTTCACGTAACCGTTCACCCAGAATAGACATAATAAGCACCTCCTTCAACACTATACCACCGTTACACGAAAAAAATAATTTATTACACAAAAAGAATAAAAAACTATTGACTTACACAAAAAGAGTATTTATTATTGAGACATGGAGTTACACAAAACGAGTAATACTAAGGAGGTGAAACAAATGTATCATAAACTTCGGCAACTCCGGCTTCAACGCGGTATCAGCCAAACCTTTATTTCTAAAAAGCTTGGTTACACTTATGCTAGTGGCTACTCGAACATTGAAAATGGACGGGTTCGCCTGAAGTTTGATCAAGCTAAGATCATTGCTGATATCTTAAACGTTCCGGTCGATGAATTGGTTGACAGAGCAATCTAATTTTTAATCAAAAAATACACGATATGTGTAACCCGACTTGATCATTATACAAATTTTATAACACGTTATGAAAACTTGAAAGGTGGTATGAAAATGCAAATATCTAATCGATTCAGCAAACCGCAAATCTTTAATCACCCAATGTTTGGGAATGTTCGGGCGGTTGAATTGAATGGGAAACCGTATTTCGTCGGTGTCGATGTTGCTCGCGCTTTGGAATATGCCAATCCGAGCAAGGCGGTTATATCCCATTGCAGGGGTATTACCAAGTTGGGAATACCCCACAGACAGGAAAACCAACATGGCTTTGTAGGAGAGAGCATCCAAGAAACCAACATCATCCCCGAAGGTGACGTATACCGCCTGATTGTGAAGGCAGCCGACCAATCAAGAAACCAAGAAATCAGAGCGAAAGCCGAGCAATTTGAGCATTGGATTTTCGAAGAGGTACTTCCAACTATTCGCAAGACTGGTTCATACGATATGATCCCTCGGACACTGCCAGAAGCATTGCGCTTGGCTGCGGACTTGGCGGAAAAGAACGAAGCTCTGCGACTTGAAAATGCTCAAAAGGAAATCATCATAAGTCAATTGCAGCCTAAAGCTCGGTATGTAGATCAAATTTTGAAATCAAAGGCAACAGTAACGATCACGCAGATTGCAAAGGACTACGGACTGACCGGTACTGAACTGAACAAGATACTGCATGAAGAAGGCGTTCAGTACAAGGTAAATAAACAATGGGTGCTTTACAAAAAGCATGCGGACAGCGGATACACGAAGTCAGAAACGATCGACATTGTCAGAAGCAACGGGGAACCGGATGTGACGATGGTCACAAAATGGACGCAAAAGGGAAGGCTGTTCATCCATGAAATTTTGGCCAAGCGTAACATTGTTCCTTACATGGATCGCAAGGTGACAGCGTAGTGGATAAAATCATTCACGGAATTTGCCCAGCTTGCTATCTAACCGTTACAGAAGAACATCAGTACGTCGCCATCATCGGAAACAGTGGGACCCTATACTACCACCGAGAATGCGAACCCAGGCGATCAAAATTCATTAAGAAAAACACGCCACGTTGGATTGAAGAAGGACAACACTGTAAAAAGCTTCGTGAGGAAAATGATTATACAGTAGCGGAGCTTGCTGAATATATCGGGGTATCAGAAAACAAGCTTCGAAAATTTGAAGAAGGCAAGCCGGTAACTCATGCAAAGTTGCTAGCATTTGCGATTATACGTTTTTCGAATTACAAAAATTGATCATGGAAAAGGAGGTAAGACAATGAAACCCCAAGGCATGTCTGACCATGCATGGATTCGCATTCACCAACTTGTAGCCCATCTGGAGATCAAATATATGGACAAGCTCAATAAACGGAAAGGAGCATAACCATGGACCATCCTGCAATCATCCGTACCGAACGTACCGGATACCCTATGCCAATCCGTCACCCGCGCTTCCCCACCTCAATACCGGACGCCTGTGACGTATGCGAAACGTTTGAAGCAAGAGTTCGATTCGGACGCACGAGGCTTTGTGAAGACTGTGCGAGAGAGGAAGGGATTGAGCTGCTATGAAGACTGAGAAGGAAATCACGCAAGAAGAAGTTGACAAGATCAGTGCAGACATCCATCTGTTTTACAATCTGGTCCAGAAGGCTAAACGGAAAGGGGTGAAAGCAAAGTGAATGATTATCTCTGGTTAGCTAAACGGATGAGAAGACTTGCTAACGGACGGCAGATCGCCCGCATACTGCTCCTTAATCAAAAGCGCATGGGAAAGAGGGCATAAACAAACCGCCTCTGGAGAAGGCGGCAAGTAAAATGGTCAGTTCCATTATACCGCAAAGGTGGATATCTGTGAACCTTGATCATATCGAAACGGCCATAGGCCGAAAACTCACGCCAACAGAAAGAAGTTTCGTCGAATGGCTATATGGGTGGGACAAAAGCACGAAAGATACCTTTGATACCTTGCTCTATGAATCTTGGAAAAACGGATTAAATCAAGGAAGACAATTGAGGGAGGACTGAAAATCATGGCCAAGTCATTCACTTTATACGAGTTAAGCGATAAGCTTACTCAAGTTTCGGAAATGCTCGAAAACGGTGTGGAAGGTCTGGAAGACACGCTTGAATCGCTGGAAGGCAGTTTTAACGACAAGGTTGAATCGATCATCAAACTCTGGCGCAGCAAGTGCGCTGAACGAGACATCATCAAATCGGAAATTTACCGGCTGCAGCAGCACGCAGACAAACTGGATCGGGAAGCGAAGTGGCTGCACGAATACGTGGAACGGGAAATGAAGAATGCGAACGTGACGGAAGTGAAGTCTCCGCTGTTTAAGATCAAGCTTGGACTTAATCCTCCGAGAGTCGAAGTGCTGGACAAATCGAAGATACCGGAGCAATTCCTTCGCACGAACCTTTCCGTTGAACCGGATAAAGTGGCCATCAAGGAAGCGATTGAAAGCGGTCAGGAAGTGCCGGGAGTGGAACTTCGGCAGGATTTGAAATTGAAGGTGAGATGATATGAGCAAGGCCAAACTTTATCAAAAATTGTTGCTGTCATGTCCGAAGTCGGTCAGCTTCGAAAAGATGGTTCTGTTACAGACCGTAATGGAAAGAAAATGTATGACTATCTTTCGGAAGAGCAGACAACAGGAGAACTTCAAGCGGCATTTATCAAACATAATCTCGTTATTTTCCCGGTCAAGGTAGAAGAGGACTTTTTCTACATCGAAACCTTCCAGTACGACAAAGAAATCAAGGCACCAATCACCAAAGTCAAAGTAACCTATCAAATCTGCGACGCCGAGACTGGAGAAAGCATTGAGGTACAATCCATCGGCTATGGTTCTGACAACCAAGACAAAGGATCTAATAAAGCCATGACAGGAGCATTTAAGTACATGCAACGTCAGACGTTCATGATTTCGACTGGGGATGATGGCGACCATACCGCAAGCGATGTTTTAAATGCACAATATAGCCGTTCAGCGACTCAACAAGGCCAGCAACAGGCACAGGGTACCCAATATACAAACCGACGCGCACAATCCACTACAGGGCAAAATACAGCGCCTGACACCGTGTCGGAAGCGCAACTCAAAATGATCGGACGACTCAAAAATGAGCGGCAAATCAATGACGCAGATTACCGCGAATTACTGCAAGCCATGTACAACGTCGAGAGTACAAAACAGCTTACAAAGAAGCAAGCAAGTGAATTTATCGCCTATCTGCAGAAATCGGCATAGGAGGAACGCCATGGCTAATCCAGTACCAAAACCTTCATATAAGCGTTTCAAGCCCACAGCAAAGCAGAGGGGTAACATAAGCCCCTCTGTCTCCCAGAAGGTACACGAACGCGCTGGAGGAAGATGTGAGCGCTGCGGATGGGCGCCGGGTACATTTGACCCTACAGGTAAGCGAATGGGCCTACAACGGGCACATCTTGTCCGCAGATGGAAGCTAGAGCGTACGACCGAGCATGACATTGCCTTACTTTGTGGGCCTAGCGTTAACAGTGGAACATGCCATCACTGGATTGATTATACCGCTGAGGGACGAGAGTGGGCGGAATCATTTCGAATGAAGCTCATGGGACAGTACGTACAAGGGTAAGGAAAAAAGATTTAGAGGAGATATAAGGGGGAGAGAGGGTGCGTAAAGCCAGCCTATTCAGCGGCATCGGCGGAATTGACCTGGCGGCGGAGTGGGCCGGCATGGAGACGGTTGTGTTTTGTGAGCGCGAACCGTTTCCGCAGCAAGTGCTTCGGAAGCATTGGCCGGGTGTCCCGATCATTGATGACGTACACAACTTTACACGAAAGGAGCTGGAACGACTTGGCATCATCGGAGCAGGTCGAGCAATTGACCTTATTTCCGCCGGATACCCATGCCAGCCTTTTTCTCACGCCGGGAAGCGAAGAGGCGCGGAAGACGACCGCCACCTCTGGCCGGAGGTTAAGCGAATCTTATCGGAAATCCGGCCCCGTTGGTTTGTTGGCGAAAATGTTGCTGGACACATCACTTTGGGGCTCGACGACGTCCTATCTGACCTGGAAAACGAGGGCTACACCGCGCAACCGTTTGTTATTCCAGCTGCAGCTGTCTATGCCAGCCACCGACGAGACCGGGTGTTCATTGTGGCCTACACCGAGGACATTCGATGCAACGTCAGCAGCGAATCTACCACTGCAGAACAAGGACAGAAAAAGATCGTCTCCGACACACGAAGGACTTGTTCGAGCGGTGAAATTTTGGCCAACACCAGCGGCGCAGGATGCCAAGAACTCGACGTTGCCGCCGTCACAGATCGAACGGGACACAGTACCTGGAGCGGTGATGAGGGAAATGAAACTTTGGCCGACTCCGACAGCAAGCCAGGACTGGAAGCCAATTCGCCCGCTGGCTCCATCGGAAGCGAATGGAACGCACGGAACAATGCTGGTTGGAGCGGTGGGGTGTACGGAGCCGCACAACGTCGGCGGCCAACTCAACCCGGCATGGGTCGAGGCGTTGATGAATTTTCCAATTGGCTGGACGGAGGTTTGAATCCGCTGGACGCGCTGGCCGACTTTGTCGCAGGCTACCCGCAACCGGCGCTTATGGGGCAACCGCAGCACGAATGGGAGCCGCCGCGGGTGGCGACAGGCGTCAAAAACCGGGTGGCTCGGTTAAAGGCACTTGGCAACGCGGTTGATCCGCTACAGATTTACCCGGTCCTGTACGCAATCAAATTGATAGACGATTGGCTTCGGGGCCAGTGAGGGGGAGAGAGGATGCAGACAGCACCTATCATCACATACGAAGAGTCAGTGCGTCTTACGCAAGAAATCCTATCCCAACCTCCCGGCGATTGGACGCACAAGTTGGATGGGGTACCGGTCCGAGAGGTCGCAAGATTGATCGTAGGGAGTCACGGCCATGTAATCGTGTTTTTTCGTGGCCCTGACTATTGCGGCAGATGGCCGGCCGATCAGTTTGACGCACAAGCAATTACGTTTGTGCCGGAGCCGGAGCAATTGACACTATTCTGAGGGAGGACAAACATCCTCCCCTGTAAGGAGGACAGAGGGGATATGAAACGCTTTGACTCAATTTATGAAGCCGTCCGTCATATTAAGCGAAACCTTCCAGACGGCTTACACGACGACGTTTTTCTGATGTATCACGAGGACAAAGATCGTTTTTATGTCACTGATGATACCGATGACCTAGAAAAGCAGATCGAAGAAGACTTTTATTCGTGGGGTTATGAATCGGGCGATCCAGAAAAACATGCGGAATCTTATAAAGTGTGGTCGTACGTACTATCGGAAAAAAAAGAACGATACTCGGCATTATACGCTGATCATAAACGCACGCCACTATCAAAGAGTCATTTACGCGGTGAGATTAATGTTTCCGGCGAAATTGTAGCCAGTTTTTCAGTTAGCCAATGGTAACCCCCATAGGAGGATATACATGGGCCAATCAAACATAAAACTGATCCATCAACGCCTGCGGGCGAGGATAACGAAAGCGGAGAGATCGTCGTATTGGTACGCCGGAATGATCGGAGAAAAGTTTGAAGTGGAACGTAATCCGCAAGGTATCAAACTGACCGAATCGGAAGCTGAGAAAGTGCGGCGACGTCTCGGAGATTATCTCGACACCGCCTACTACATTGCGGAAGAAGATTGCAGATTGATACGCATTTAACCCACCCATCACCCCATAAGGGAATAAGGCATACAGCCCAAAGGAGGATATAGGGGATATGTACGTTTGTTTTGTTAAGCATCCGGGGAGTGAAAAAAATATCTGTTCGATTGTTCTGATCTTCGCATGGAAATCGCTGTTGGACATGAAGTCGTCTGCCAGACCATGAGAGGACTTGAACGCGGCACAGTCGTTTCTTACCCGACAGAAATCAGGGGAACATGTGGCGGTGATGTAGCGATCATTGAGGCAACAGGAGCCTATTGGCCGCTCAAAAAGATCGTTCGTAAATTCGGAGAGGCTGATTTGCTCGAAGAGGAAAAACGAGAAATCGCAAAACGATATATCGCCGGCCATCTGGACGAATTACCGTTTTAATCCACCCATCACCCCATAAGGGAATAAGGAGAGGATCGGGAATGCCTAAGTACAGGCTAACCATCTGCCGTGAAGTATGGGGGTACGTCGAGATCGACGCACCGGACGAAAGCGAAGCGTTGCGAAAATACGAAGATGGAGACTATGAGTCAGATTTTGTAGAAACGAAACTCGGAAATGAATCCGTGTACAACATGGAGGAAGGTGAATCCCATGATCAATAAACAGGCGAAGTTAATAGACGGACAGTCGTTGTTGAAGTGGTTGGACGTTGAAATTGATCTTTCGAGCGGTAACAGCGAGGTAGAAAAAGCAGATAGATGGGCATTCCGGCAAGTCAAAAAAGCTATTCATTCCGGCCGTTTCGACGCAACGGAAGAATCGCAGGCAGAAGTCCAGAGGTTGCGGGAGGCGTTGGGGAAGGTGTTACAGCATGAAGCAGTAGATATATCGTTTAACGGTATTCGCATCAGAGACATAATCCAAGAAGCCCTCTCCGCCACAACCGAACCAACGGAGACGCAACGGGAATCGCTCCGGTCAGAGGTGCAGTGGTTCGCAGAGCAGATGGAGGAAAATCTGCGCGAGAATGATCATAAAGGCGGATGGGAAAATGAGAGTATCTATTGGCTTTTCAGTCGCTTGAAAGAGGAATCGACAGAATTACTTCGGGCGGTTGATCTGGTTCGGGATTTGCATGATGATCCGAAGAAAATTATTAGCGAGGCCGCAGATGTAGCCAATTTCGCCATGATGATCGCAGACAATGCACGTCGCATCAACGCGCCGGAGAAGGAGGAGGAGCGACATGAGTAAATTGCGTGGTAGAAAAATTCGCATCATTTCGTCGGATCATCGACAGAATTGGTATACCGACAAGATAGGTCAGGAATTTATTATTCATAGTGAATGTAGTCGGAATCGAGAAAATCTGATTGTGCGCACTACTGTTGAACAGGCTGGATGGCCTTATGGATGGGTAAGCAAGAAGGATTGTGTATTTGTTGAAGAGGAGCCGGAGAAGGAGGATAACAATGCGTGAGATAAAGTTTCGGGCGTGGTATAAGGGAAATCCTTACCTTGCAAAACCGATCCCTGCGCAGATGGTTTATGACATCCACAAGAGACATGAAGCCTGGCCGTTTAGCTGCAGAACATTCGGCGGATTGATTGATTCGGGCGATTTTATAGTCATGCAATACACCGGCCTCAAAGACAAGCAGTGGGAAAAAGAAATCTACGAACATGACATCATCCAGTTTGCGATATTCGACTATAACGGACATGATACGCAATACAAAGGCGTTGTCGTTTTCGATGGTGGTCAATGGCAGATATGGAGAACTAAAGATGATCCTTACTTTGGATCGGACGTACCGTTTAACTTGTACATGGTCTGGTACAACGATGATGAGCTTGAAGTCATCGGCAACATATACGAGCATCCCCATCTGCTGAAAGGAGACGGGAACGAATGAATAAGAAGATGGTCGACGCTTTAAATAGCCTGACCGTGGTTGATTGGTCAGCATCATGCGGAGAACTGGAATATGTACTTGCGGCAAACACCGAAGAAAATAGGAGAGTCTTACTCGAATCCGGGTTTACGGCAGAGCAATTGGCAGAAGCAACCGACGGCTTAGATGAAAATGATATTGATTTGGCTTATCTTGCAGTTAATTACGCAGGTGTCTTTTGTTGGATTAAGACAAAGGGTTTTGTTAGTGAGGACGAGTATGACGAGTGGCGAAAAGGGAGGGAAAACGCATGATGCGGTTGACT
>NZ_BOVJ01000002.1 GCF_018403665.1 Paenibacillus cisolokensis | reverse complement strand
TGAAGGCGGGGCACACCGACGGACGGGCGACGATTTGACGGAGGACGAAGCGCACCGACGGATTGGAGACGATTTGACGGAGGACGAAGCGCACCGACGGACGGGCGGCGATTGACGGAAGGCGTGGACGGACGGGCGACGATTGACGGAAGGCGTGGACGGTCTCAAGCGGAAACGACTCCGTCGTCCCTGTCTAAGGACCGATACTGTTTCGCGGTGAAATCAAAAAACAGCCGGACAAGGATGTTCCTTGCCCGGCTGCTTTTCGTTCCGGCTCCCGCCGTGGACAGCGGAGACGAGCCGAAAGCGACACGTTTCGGGAGTGTCGGTCAAACAACAGGCGTTCCGTGCCGACGTCAGCAAATTTTGTCTTTCTGCCAGCGGATCGATTCGTCGAATTCGGTAACGGCAAGCCGCTCTTTCTGCCAGTAATACTGCAGCTCCGGCCGCTGCCACCCCTCGTAGAGATCCGCCCAGGAGAACGGGCCGTGCGGCAGCAGCGATGTGCGGTCGACCGGTCCGGATGCCGGCTGATATCTCATGTCGCAAGACAGCCGGATGCGGCGGGGCGTCAAGTTGGGCAGCGCCTTGTGTACGGTCAGGCTGTGGAAGGTGATGATATCACCCGCCTCGTAATCGCCTTCCGCCCATTCGTAGCCGAGCCCGCATAAAATCGATTCAAGGCCGCCCGCGCCAGGATGGGCCGTAACCCCGAGCAAGCCCGCCTTATGGCTGCCGGCCAGCACCTTCAGCCCTCCCAGCGATCTCGGCACGTCGCCGAGCGGAATCCAGCACGTCCACGTCTCGGTCGTCCCTTGAATATGAAGATAATCCTGATGCGACGGCGTGACGTGCGTGTTGCGGTGCGGCAGCATAAGCCGGGCGATGTTGCGCGGATGGACGAACGGACGCTCGTCGAACAGCATCTCGTACAGCGCCAGCAAGCGCGGCTCGTGAGCAAGTGCGTGAAACGCTTCCAGCTTCTGTGTCTTGCGGTACAGCTCGAACGGTACGCCGACGCCGTTCCAGTTGGCGTCCGTCTCGTCCAGCCGGTGAACCGCCCTGACATTCGCGATGCCGTCGATCCGCTTTCTGCCACGATGCAGCAACCCGGCCTCATCCAGGATGGCCAGCATTTGGTCCCGAACGTCCATAATCTTGTTGCGATCGATAAACCGTTTGAAGAACAGGTATCCGTCTTCTTCCGCTTTCGCCCGAAGCCGGTCCGGGTCGGCCAACAGCGGAGTCGCATCCTCGAAGGCCAGGGTCGACGGTTTGCGGGCGGCATCCTCATCCTCGAAGGCCAGAGTCGACGGTTTGCGGGCGGCATCCTCATCCTCGAAGGCCAGAGTCGACGGTTGGCGGGCGGCATCCGCAGCCGGCGAAAGCGGATCGGCCGATTCGATGCCGGAAACGGGAGCAGACGCAAAAGCGGGCGAAGCGGCGTCCGACGATCCCGACGGCCGTAAACCGGAATCGTCCGGCGCAGGACGGCGAAGCACATCCATGCTCGCACACCTCCTTATCATTTATCCGTTGCCGTTCTTTCCACTCCAGTATATGCTTGACTTGAAAAGGAGTCTTTGCGCGTCATCGATGAAAATGTATCATTCGCCGACTATAACGGCATCTAGCTCTAGCGAAAGGACGGTGCCAAGCCGCATGCGCGAAGCGTCACGCCGATTGCCGTCGCTCCCCTGGCGGGATCTGGCGCCTGTCGTCGGCTATGCGAATCGGCTCGAATGCCGGCCGGGGGAAACGTTCGGCCCCCGCTGCATATCGGATTATCAGCTGCTCTATGTGGCGGAAGGCAAAGGCGAGGTCACGGTCCAGGAAACGGCGCGCCAATGCGAGGCAGGCGATCTGTTTTTCTACGGCCCCGGCGTTCCTCACCGGATTCGGGCCGACCGTAGAGACCCCTTCGTACTTTACGGGGTCCATTACCTTTGGCAAGGACCGTTGCCCGAGCCCGGCCGGCCTCCGCAAATCACCATTCGGCAGCTCGGCTCCGCCGAAAAGCTTCCCTATCGGGACAACCGCTTCTTGATTGGCGAAGACATGACGGGCGACTTGCTGCTGCTTGACGGCCACCGGCGCGTTCCGCCGAAGCGGTTCGAGCCGTTCTTCGCCAGGCTGGCCGAAGCGTGGCCGTCCCAGCGCGCTACTACGCCGCTGCTGCTTCGATCGCTATTGACGGAGTTGCTCGTCGAGCTGCACGCGAGCGCGGCAGGCGGGGACGGTGAAGGAGACGGCCCGCTCGTGCAGCGGCTGGCCGAGCGGCTGAGGCGCCACGCGGCGGAACGGTATGACCGGGATTGGTTGTCGTCCTGGACGTCCTATCACCCCGATTATATATCCCGTTTATTCCGCAGCCGGATGCGGCAAACGCCGTACGCGTATTTCATGTCTTGCAAGCTGGAACTGGCGCGGGAAGCGCTTGCGCATACCGGAGAACCGCTGGCCGCAATGGCCGAGCGGCTCCGCTTCTCTTCCGTCCATGCGTTCACGCGCTGGTTCGTCCGCCAAACCGGCATGCCGCCAGGACGCTTTCGCCGCGCGAGCCGCACGATCTGAGCGCAGCCGGAAGGAACAGCGGCAAGGTCAGAGGACGATACGGGCCGGTCCTTGCCGAAGTCCAAAGCCGCAGCAGCCCAGGCCGATTGCGCCATCGCTGTGCCGGGACGATATCGGCCAGCCGCAGCATATCGAGAACACTTCGACACCGCCTTCGGATTAAGGCCGGCCTCGTAAACAACGCGGCCATCGAGCGATGGCCGCGCAAACCGTTACGGCAGGACAATCTCCCGGCCGCACGCCCGGACGGCGATGCCGGAAGCGTCACCGTATAGTACCTGCACGTCGAACTCGTACTCGCCGCTATCCGGATTTTTCCGCTGCGAGCAGGTGCCCCAGGCACGACCTGTGCTCCAGAAGAAGCTGTAATCGTCCCCGCTCACGACCGGGTCGAACGACATCGTCTTGCGCGGCATATCGAAGCGGAATCCGCTAAGCGCGACGAGCAATCCCCAGCTCGCCATGGAGCGCGCGTAATGATTGCCGCATTCCACCTCGTTCCACGGATTGCGGCGGTACCCGTCATGCCGGTCGCGAACGGCTTTCACGATCGCGAGTCCCTCCTCGACGAATCCCTCGTAAATGAGATGGGTCGCCACTTGATATTCAATGCCGGTCCATACTTCATCCGAATAGACGAACGGGAGCTTCGGCCGCCCGCCGTTGGGCCACGAGCAGAGCAGCAGGCCTTGCTCGTCATTCAGCGCGTACGTGCGCTGGCAGTTGGCGTGATCGCCGAAATCCGTCCTGAAATTGTATTTGTAGACCGCACGGATCGCGCTCTTCACCTTGTCCTCAGGCAGCAAATAGCCGAGACCGTACAGATGAGCGAGCTGCTGTCCGAGCAGCTGGTCCGACAGACAACCAAGGCCGTGCTGATATTTGTAGGCATTGACGTCCTCCAGCCGCTGAACGTAATATTCGCCGTTCCACAACAGCTCGTCGAGCCGCTTCGCGCTCTGCTCGAAGACGGACGCATAGGTGCGCGCGATCTGCTCGTCGCCGAGATAGGAAGCCATCTCCTCGCCGGCCCGAAGCGCGCCCAGAAAGAATACGCCGGTCAACGGGTTCGGTCCGTAAAATTCAATGTCATACGTGTTATGCTGCATGCCGTCGAGCACCAGGTCGCCGTCGGTATCCCAGTGGATCAGCGCAAAGGCAAGCGTTTTCCGGACAGACGGCCACAATTGCCGGAGAAACGCGTCGTCCCCGGTCAGCTTCCATTCCCGGTAAACGCGCATGACGGCGCCCATCTGGCCATCGACGGCCGCCGGCGCCGGCCGGCCGTTCATTTGCCAAACGTTGTCAAATATGCCAAACGCCCGAAAATTCATCTTGCCGTCCTCGCCGACTTCCTCCAGAAATTCGGTTCGCCGCATGTTCTGCTCCAGCTCGGGAAACAAAAACGCGAGCGTCTGCGCATAGTTCCATACATGCGTGCAATTGCCTTCACAGCAGCCCGCGTTATCGAAACAGCCTTCATAGCCGAGAAAACGGCCATCCTGAAGCCGGAAGCAGGTCGTGCTCCGGAGAACCGTGATGTTGGCGGACAAGGCATCGAGGACGAAAGCCGGAAGCGAGCTTGCGAACAGCGCTTCGTGAAACCGTTTCGTATCCCGTTCCAGACGGAATCTGTTGCGGGCGAGATAGGAAGCGGCCGACCAGGAGCTGTCGAACTTGACGGCGTAGTAATTGCGGGTCAGCTCTTTGCCTTGCTCGCGTACGCGGACATGATCGTTCCAGCCGTTCAGCCGGTTCGGAAAATACCAGGACAGAATAAAATCGAACGTTTTCGTCTCCCCCGGCGCCAGCGTTTCATAAATGCCGATCGTTCCCGTATCGGTCTTCCCGTCTTCCGAAGGCGTCTCATAGCCGAGATCGGTCAGCCGCCCGTCCTCCTTGAAATCGTCCCAAAATTCCTGTAAAAAATCGTACCAGGCGCCGCGCAGCCACGCGCGCTTGCAGGTGATGTTCGGGCTGACCGCGATCAGCGACATATTGCCGTAATCGGCGTCTTCCGGCGCAAACTTGCCGCTGCCGAAAAACAAACCGGCGAACGCTTCCTCGCGGCGGAAGACGTTCTCGTTTTGTCCGCTGTTGGACAAAGCCATATTGCCGAACGGATCGTACTTGACGCCCCCGACCGGATTGATCATCGACCCGGCAATCGTCACATCGACGGAACCGCTGGTCGGGTTCGTGACGCGGTACGTCAAATAGGCGCCCGGAATGCTGGAATCGTCGACGTTCAGCGGAATAAGCGGCGTATAGGCTTCCAGGCTGACCGCAACCGGCAAGTCCTCGTCTTCGAAATCGATCCGGACAAGCGGGTATTCGCCGCGCATCGCCGACTTGTGCAGGCGCGGAAGTCCGGCCGCCGTATTCGGATGATAGCCGTGGGACCTATGGTAAGGCGGAGACAATCGGGATTCCAGCACTTTGGCGACCGGGTCGCGCCCTTCCTGTCCGGCCCAAATGGCAAAAAACGTGTTCGGCAGAAAGACCCCCTTGCCCGGACGATTGAATATTTCCCAATCCCGCAGTTCCCCCCTGCTGCCGAGCGAAACGTTGCCCGTACCGATGCCGCCGAGCAAAAAGGCAGTTTCCCTGGCATCGCCTGCGAATGACCGCTGCGCGGCGGAACGCTGCCGCTGCGCGATGGAACGAACCATCTTTCGACGCCTCCCTTTCTTCTCCGTTTTCTCCTTCCGTTCACGTGCACGAACGCTGGTTTTACGACTTCATTGTAGCAGCGGAAGGGGCGTTTGTAAACGTTTACCAACGAATATGGAGAAAGATTTTTCCCGATCGTTCACGTGAACGGTTGACCTCGCTCCGATTCTGTAATACGATCGCGGTGACAGCGACAGACAAAAACGAAGGACGGGTTTGACGTTGATGAAGGTTACGAGCAAACAAATCGCGGAAATTTGCGGCGTGACTCGGGGAACGGTCGATCGCGCGCTTCATAACCGTCCGGGCATCCACGCGGCGACGCGCGACAAAATATTGAAGGTGGCCGCCGAGCTCGGCTACCGCCCCCACTTTCTGGCCCAAAGCCTCGTGAAAGGCCGGACGAAGACGCTCGGCGTCATTTTGTTCGATATTCATAACCGCATTTTTGCGCAGCTCTACCATTCCTTTGAGGCGGAAGCGAGAAGGCGCGGATATGTCGTTTATTTGGTGCTGTCGAACAAAGACAAGGAATTGGAGATTCAATACATCAACAGCCTGCTGGACCGTCAAGTGGATGGCATCGCGATCACGCCGGTCAATTTCGGAACCGAATTTGCATCGCTGCTCGCAAAGGCGCAAGCGCCGGTGGTGACGTTCGGCAACCGGGTATCCGCCGATATCCCTTTCGTCTGGATCGACGACAGACAGGCGATCGCGGAGTCCGTCAGGCATATTTATGCGAAAGGCTACCGCAGCCTGATCTATGTGAGCCCTCCGCTGCGGCTCAAGGGGAAGCAAAACATCGGCACTCCGGAGCAGCGGCATCTGGGACTTCTGGACGCATGCGGGGAGCTCGGGGATCTTCGCGCGACCGTCGTAACCGATCGGGATTTCGTTCCCGCGGTCGTCCGCGCGCTGGAAGAGACGGAGGGGAAGCCGGCTGTTCTGTGCAGCAGCGACGTCTATGCGCTGGAGATTGTGCGCGAATTCAAGCAGCGGAACATCCGCGTGCCCGGGCAAGCCGGCGTAATGGGCTTCGACAATATCGATACGCTGCAATATGTCGATCCCCCGCTTGCTACGGTGGATTACAACGTCGACGAAATCGGCAGGCTCGCGGCGGAGCTGCTGATCCGGCGGATCGAGGGGCAGGTCATCCCGCCAAGGACGAATGTGCCCCATCGAATTGTAGACCGCGAGTCCCTGTGAGCCGGCCAAGACAACGATTGCGTCCATCAGCCGATCTCCCGGCCATGCGAAAGCGGAAAATGCGTCCGGCGCGGCGGCGTGCCGAGAAGCCCAACGTCCGTACCAAGGAATCCGGCACACGTTCCGAGGAGTCCGGCGGCCGTACCAAGGAACCCGGCGCACGCTCCGAGGAGCGCTATCCGCCGAATCCTTCGAGAACGGCCCCCTTGACGAAGAAGCGGCCGATGTTCTTCTCGACCTGCGGATCGGGAACGAGCGGCGGCGCATGATGCGGCTTCGCGCGCGCGTCGATAATGACGTTGTCGCAGCACCAGTGCTTGTTTTCGTAATAGCTGTTTACGCCGTAAATATCATGGGAAGGGTTGCTCCGCGTAAACGTCGCCCACAAAAAATTCGACATGGAACGGCTTAAAAATTCGCTGTCGTCGCACAGCACGATCATCGGGCAGCTATCAAGCGGCCCTTTCCCGCGAATCGCCTCGCACAGCTCGTCCAGCTCCTTATGGGCGGCAGCGTAATCCGTAAAGGCGGGACCCTGGATCGCCACAACGCCCGGCATGACGAGCCGCGCTCCGCCGAAACCCCGTAGCCCGTCCAGCGCCTCGGGCGGCTCGGTGCACAGCTCCCGCTTCTTGTCGCCGTACGCGGCGAACACGACTTTGCTGCCGCTGTTAAGTCCCGTGCCGGAATAATCGAGCGTGTCGATCGTCGTATTCGTGTAAAATGAATGTCCCGGCGCAGGTCGATCCGCTCCAATATATAGGTCAGAAATTCGGTTTCCCGATGCGTATCCAGAGGCCGCTCGTCCTCCGCCGTAATGAATAAATATTTGGCCAGGCTGAGCTGCCCCGTACCCAGAATCCGGTTGGCGATCGTCAGCAGCTCGGCCGGCTGCTTCACGGGCAAGTAAGGCGTGTAGCGTTCGCTGCCGATCGCCAGCAGAAGCGGATGGACGCCCGCCGCGTCCACGGCGTGCACTTCCTTGACGCCCGGGATTTCCTGCTTGATCGCATCGCCCGTCAGCTCGTGAATAATCGCCCCGAACGCGGTATCCTCCTGAGGCGGCCGGCGACGACGGTAAACGGCCATATGGCGTCAGGCTTGGCGTATACTTTATGCACCCGCATGACCGGGAACGGATGAATCAGGCTGTAATAGCCCAGATGATCGCCGAATGGCCCTTCCGGCTTCGTCTCGCCCGGATACACTTCCCCCGTAATGACGAAATCGGCGTCGCGGCTGATGCAATAGCCGTCGGCATAGCTGTAGCGGAAGCGGCGGCCGGACAGCAGGCCGGCAAACATCGTCTCGCTCAAGCCTTCCGGCAGCGGCATGACGGCCGACAGCGTATGCGCCGGGGGGCCGCCGACGAAGACGCTCACTTTGAGCGGAGCGCCCTTGCGTCTCGCTTTTTCCTGGTGGATGCCGATTCCCCGATGAATTTGATAGTGCAAGCCGATTTCTTTGTCCTGCACATATTCGTTTCCGCTTAACTGGACGCGGTACATCCCGACATTGGCTTTCATGATGCCCGGCTTGTCCGGGTCCTCGGTATACACCTGGGGAAGGGTGATGAAGGCGCCGCCGTCATCCGGCCAATGATGAATTTGCGGCAGATCGGAAATCCGGATTTCCCGGTGCGGCAATTTGCCGTTCGTTTTCATGGGCAAAGCGTTCAAGGCCGCGAGCCCGGCTCCGACATGGCGGAAAGGCTGCTTTAACGCTTTGAACGGGTCGTTCCGCAGCGCAATGACGCTGCGCGCGGCGTCCCACGTTCGGCGGAACAGAAATTTGCTGCGCTCGACGGTGCCGAACAGATTCGATACCGCCCGGTATTTCGAGCCTTTTACGTTTTCGAACAGCAGGGCGGGGCCGCCGGCCGCCTGGACCTTCAAATGGATCGCGGCCATTTCCAGATAAGGGTCCACTTCCTCGCGAATGCGGATTAAATGCCCGTGTTTCTCCAAATCGATGATGCATTGTTCCAGATTGCGGTACATCGGTATCAACGGCTCCTTTGTCATATTCCGCTTTCATTATACCAGAGGGAGAGGTCCGTTTCCCAAGCCGTTTCCGGCGCACCGGCAAAAGCCCTGACGGTGCTCGCCCAAGAGCTCCGTCAGGGCTTTCCATTATGGCGTCATGCCGGCGGCCGCCGCAAGCGGCGAAGGCCGCGTCGCGGACCGCGTGACGCTGCCGCTCAGTCCGTCCGGGATGCGGATGTCGAGCTCCACATCGTCGGGCGCGGATACGTGCAGCTCCATCCGGCCGCCGTCGATGCGCCAGCTCACTTCGATCCGGCCGCCTTGCGGCAGCGGAACGGCGCCGCGCGCCCACTGCAAGCCGCAAGGCTCGGGCGCGACGGCCGCCCGCTTCCAGCCGTCATCGAGACGCCGGATGCCGAGGACGACGGCGCCGAGGAAGTAGCCCGGCGCCGCCGACCAGGCGTGGCAATGGCTGCGGGTTAGCTGGTTCGGATTGGCGCGGTTTTCCGAGAAGTTCGGGTACATCTCCCAGCAGGTGGTCGCGCCGTTTTCGATCATCATCCCGTAGCTGTGGCGAATGTCCGCAATCATACGATCGTATTGGCCGGAACGGACGAGCGCTTCGTAGTAGAAGAACGACATGAACGGGCTGCCGATCTGCACGAAGGATGCCGGCGGCGCGACGAGATAGCCTTCCAGCCGCTCCTTGCGCTTCCCTTCGGCGATATCGCACAAATAGGCGACGACCTGGGTTTGCATGCTGAAGGTAGCCGAACGTCTGCCGTCCGCATGAATGCAGTCGATATAGGCCTGCCGCTCCTCATCCCACAGCTGGCCGTCGATCGCCTTCCGCAGCGCGTCCGCCCGCTCGGCAAGCGGCGCCGCTTCCTGCGGCACGCCCGCCGCGGCGGCCAGCCCGGCCGCGTCGCGCAGCGCCTTCGCCAGAAACATGTTCTGGTGCGTGACGATGCCGTCGTTCGGCTGATCGATCGGCGCCCAGTCGAGCAGATTCCAGCCTTTTATATCGAGCAGGCCGCGCTCGCCGACATGCCGCAAATAATGCGTCAGCGTATGCCGCACCGCCGGCCAGATGCGCGCGGCGAACGCGCGGTCGCCGGTATGCGCCGCATATTCCGCGCAGGCGGTTACCCAGAAGAACGTCCAGTTCGGAATGACGCTGTTCCAGGCGCTCGGCACCTGGTCGACATAAAGCGGCGTCATCTCTCCCGAGCCCGGCACGAGGTTCAGGCACCGCTTTACGATATCGAGCGCTCCGAATACGTAGTAATTGACAAGCGCCTCGTTGCGGCTGTCGCCGACCCAGAACACCTGCTCATACGACGGGCAATCGACGAACGTGTCCTCCATGCACAATAGCGTCGTATGGCGGCTGATTTCCCAGATGTCGTTCAGCAAAGCGTCCGAGCAGCGAAAATAACCGTTTTGCGCCACCGGATACGCGCTCTGGTTGACGAATACCCGATGCAGCCGCACCGGCGCAGACGCCTGCCGGATCGTCACGACGAGGTAGCGGAACCCGCGCCTGACCGGCGATATATATTGCTGACGGCCGCCTCGGCAGATGTAGCGGATCGTATTGTCGAGCCCGTACGTATGCTGCCGGTAGTCGTCCTTCATATATTCCAGGCCGTACAGATCGATGACCGTCCCTTCCGGCGCCTCCGCCTCGAAGCCGATAAAGCCGCTCCATTCCTTGCCGAAATCGATCACGAGCTCGGTGTCCATGCCGTCGAAGCGCGGCACGACGGCCGGCTCCGGCGACGCCTGGACGCAGCGGTCGAGCTCCGGCGGCACCGCGTAGGACACGGCGGCCGTCCGCCATACGTTCGAGCCGAACACATCGTCCTCGCTGTACATCCCGCCCGGCAGCGGCCGGACCCATTCGCGGAACGATTCCAGATCCCGTTCGTGCTTTATGCCCTTCGCCCGTACATAGTCCGGCTGTTCCAGATCGAGCGGTTCGACGCCCTGATGATCGATGTCGATCGTATAGTGGAACGGGCCGACGATGGCGAACGGCGTATCGTTGCCGGCCGCTGCGGCCGCAGGGGAGCGCAAGACGAATTCGCTCCCGCTGTCTGCCGCGATATGAAAGCTTCCGCCGTGATCGCCGCCGGATACGTCAATCAGCACGAAATGATCGCCCGCCGCCAGTTCGAGATCGCAGTATCGCTCGGGCTGATCGCCATACCAGCCTCCGCAGAGCCGACCGTCCACCCAGACGCTCGACACGCGCCCGTTCGGAAAGCCAAGCGTCAGCTTGCCGCTTTCGCGCATCGTCAGCACCGTTGCGAGAAATCCGGCATATTTGACGCGGTCGGCGTGATCGGCGCTGTCCGGCAGCATCCCGTTGCGCACATCGAGCGCAGCGGCCCATTTCGGCGGCTTCACCGCCTGAAGCGACGCGACGCGCGAAGGATAGACCGTTTCCTCGGTCAAAAACGGGATGTCGCGCGGGACAAGCTTCTTCCACGGGCCGCTTCCGACCGGTCCGACGATGTTCGCGAGCGGCCAGTCCGCATCGTCATAGTCCGCTTCCGTCCACCGTTCGTCCCATTTTCGCGCGTCGTAAATATCGGCAAACCCTTGCTGGCAAGACATGCGCGGGGACCGCGGGTCCTGCGCCGCCAGCCTGGACGTCCGCCACGAGCCGTCGGTCGCCGCCAGCGTCCCCGTCCTGCCCCCGCCTTCGAGCTCGGCCAGCAGCCCGCCCCGGCCGCGAATATAGTAGAAGTTGGCCACGCCGAAATGAAGGACAAGCACGGCGATCGCATTCGTCCGTCCCGGCTTGAGCAGGCGGCCGATATCGTACGTGTCGTAAAACTGCTCGGCGGGCCAGGACCGCACCGGACCGCGTCCGGCACGCTCGCCGTTCACGAACAGCACGTATCGGGAATCCGCGCTGATATGCAGCCGGGCGCCGTTCTCGCCTCCCTCCGGCACATGAAACGTTTTGCGGAAGCAGCGCCATTCGTTGCGCGGGCTTACCTCCTCTCCGCCCCAAATCCATTGCGCCGACCATTGCCTTCCGGCCATTGAGCACACTCCTTCCGATTGTCTGAATGGTACGCTTTGCTTCTCATTCTACTTGTTCCCTGCGGCAGAAAAAGCGGCGATTGCGACAACGAAGGATGGCAAATCGGACAAATCGGTTTACCCGAAGCGGATTCGCTTATATAATCATGGAAAGCGCTATGATAGAGAATGGAGAAACGCCAGAATGATCAACAGACCGATCCGGCTTACGCCGGGCACGCTGTTTTTCGAGGAACGGCTGCCGCTGTTCGTTAACCGCGTCAGCGAATCGTTCTCGCTGCAGGAGCATCGCCATGATTTCGTCGAGCTGTCGTATGTCGACGAAGGCTCCGGGTTTCATTACGTAAACGGCGACGTGCTGCCGGTCGCGAAATCCGATCTGTTCATACTGCCGATCGGCGTCTCGCATGTGTTTCGCCCGGCCGACGCCGGCGCGAACCGCTCGCTCGTCGTTTACAATTGCCTGTTCAAGCCTGAGCCGTTGGCCGCCGATCTGCGCGATTTTCCCGGCACGGGCGGGCTGCGCGAGACGCTGGCGGCGCTCCAGCTGCTGCCCGGCGACGCCGGAAGCTGGAGGCGCATCCGCGACCGCGACGGCCGGCTCGGCGAGTGGTTCCGCGCCATGCACCTGGAATACGAGCGGCGCGCGCCCGGACGCGTCGCCCTGCTCTATGCCAAGTTCGTCGAGCTGATCGTCCTGCTCGAGCGGGCGCACACTGCCGGTCCCGGCACGGAAACGGCGGCACAGGAACGCGATTCTCTCGCCGGCATCGTTCGCCGGATCGAACGCCGCTTCGCCGAACCGCTGCATGCCGGACGTCTCGCGGAAGAACTGAATATGAGCGAACGGCATTTTCACCGGCTGTTCAAACGGTATACCGGCTCCACCTTCAACGCCTACGTGCAGAACCGCCGCATCGATAAAAGCTGCGAGCTGCTCGCGTCCACCCGGATGCCGGTTCAGGACGTCGGACCGGCGGTCGGATACCAGGACAAGTCGTTCTTTCTCCAGCTGTTCAAGCGGAAGACGGGAATGACGCCGCGGGAATACCGAAGGTTGAAAAACAACGAAGCCGCCGATGCCGGGCAACCGAAAGCCGATGCCGAACCGAAGACCGATGCCGAACCGAAGGCCGATACCGAACCCAAGTCCGATGCCGGACAACCGAAGGAGGTGTCTCCATGATTATTCGCGAGCGGAACGATGCGTTCGTCATGATCGCCCAGCACGATCACGGACGCTTGTCCGGCGATTTCGCCAGCCGCTGGAAGCCGGAGGCGTGGGCAGGGGACGAGCGGCGGGAGGACGTCGTATTTGCCGCCTACGAGCATGACCGGTGCTGGCTCGATCTGGACGATATTCCGATCTGGAACGACGGCGACCGGGCGCCCTATCACTTTATCGATTACCCGATCCGTCCCAAGCTCATCTGCTACGGCAAAGGCATCGACGGGATCAAAGCGCGCAGACCTTATGCCGGATTGCTGACGAGCCTGCATTTTTCCGCCCTTCTCGCGCCGGAGCAGCACCCCGCCGTACGGGAATATCTCGAAGCGCGGTTCAGGCTGGAGGAGCAATGGAAGCGCGAACTCGGGCTGACGGACGAAACGGCGCTGGAGACGCTTGACTTTCACCTGCGCGTGCTGCAATTTTGCGATCATCTGTCGCTGTATGTCTGCCTGAACGAACCGGGCTCGCCCAAGGACGAGGAGATGCCCTGGTATCGGGACGGCATCCCCGGCTCGGAGCGCTTTCCGTTCAGCGGAGGGCGAACGATTGTCCCGCGCTGGCAGGACGCCGGCACGATTGCGATCGCGGAATTTCCGTTCGACGGCGTCTTCCGGGTCGGCTTGCGCGGCAAGACGGTGACGAAAGCGGCGATTCAGGCATACGGCCTGGCCAAAGCCTATGACAGCGCGCCGTTCGAGCAATGGCTATTCGCGATTACGCCGGGGTAACCCGGTACGAAGCGGGACGGTTCTTGCGGGCGGCCGCCTCAGCCTTACAGCCGCGCTCGAACCTCGTACCGGTATTTCAGCGGCGTCGTGCCGACATGCCGTTTGAACAGCCGGACAAAATAAGAAGGATTCGGCAGGCCGACTTCGCCGCCGATCCGCTCGACGGGCAGCGAAGTCGTCTGCAGCAGCCGGCACGCCTGCTTGATCCGCCGCGCGGTCAAATAATCGGTAATGCTGCTGCCGGTTTCCTCACGGAAGATGCGCGAGACGTAAAATTTGGACAGATGCAGCCCGTCCGCCAGCTTGTCGAGGCGAAACTCTTCCGCGTAATGCGCCTCGATCCAGCGCATGACCGATTCTGCATAGCGGAACGGCCGCTGCGGGCCGTCCGCATCCGTACGTGCCGCCCCGGCCTCCCGGCGCGCGCCGAGGACGCTTACGATCGCGTTCAGGAGCTGCAGCAGCAGCAGCGACGCTTCCTCGTATGATTCCCCGTGGCCGGAAGCAGCCGCCCGGCCGTATATCCGGCATACCTCCTCGGCATAACCGATTCTGTCGCCCAGATCGAAGGCGTATTCCTCCCGCTGCCCCCGGCACATGCTGTCCAGCAAGCCGCGGCGCGCCGGAAATCCGCTCAGGCTGTCCCCCATCAGCTCATGATCGAAATGAAAGACCGAGCGGATGTAAGGGCATTCCGGACTGACATGGGCAAACACGTGGTGGAGCTGAAACGGCGGAAAAAGAACAGCATCCCTCTCCGAATTTCGTATGCATGGCGGCCGACGACAACGCTTCCGCGTCCTTCGTGCACGAGCAGCATTTCGGCGCATTGATGCCAGTGGTAATAACCGGAGAAATCGGCCTCCGTGCGCTGGCGGCCGTTCCACATGACGGGCTTTCCTTCCAGCTTCATCGGTTCGAACAGCGGGTTCATGACGCCTCCAGAGATGTAACCGTTTTATATTTTTTACTGTAAACGGCAAATGACAACAGCGCAACATTTTCGGGCATTATACTGCCACTTTTTCCGGACAGGACGGCATATAATCGAGAAAAAGCAGCACAGGAGGCGTCGGGAATGGATGCAGCGTACAAAGCGGACATCATGAAACGGCTGGAAGCAAAGGTTGAGCGGATGATCGGACAAATCGGCCCCAAATCGCCCCATCGCGCCGGAGCGGACGGCAAGTACGACGATGCGGACACGAGCTGGTGGACGTCCGGATTTTGGCCGGGCATGCTGTGGGTAATGTACGACGTAACCGGCCGGAATCCGTTCAGGCAAGCGGCCTGGCGGTGGGACGAGGAGCTCGAACGGTGGTTTGCGCGGGACGGCGAGTTTCTGCATCATGATGTCGGCTTTCAGTTTCTGTCGACAGCCGTTCTCAAATATAAAATAACGGGCGACGCCGACGGCCGGCGCAGAGGATTGCGGGCCGCGGATTATCTTGCCTCCCGTTTCAACCCCGCCGGCCAATTCATTCGCGCCTGGAACGGCGATATGGCCGGCTGGGCCATCATCGACTGCATGATGAACCTGTCGCTGCTCTTCTGGGCCAGCGAGGAGACGGGAGACCCGAGATACCGGCATATTGCGGTCCGCCATGCGGAAACGGCGATCCGCCACAGCGTGCGCGAGGACGGGTCGGTCAACCATATCGTGTCGTTCGACCCGGAGACCGGAGCGTTTATCGAAGCGCTCGGAGGGCAAGGGCTCGCGCCGGATTCGTCCTGGAGCCGCGGCACCGCATGGGCGTTGTACGGATTCGCGAACACGTACCGGCATACCGGCGATGAACGGTTTCTGACGACGGCCAAGCGGATCGCCCATTATTTCGTTGCCGCGCTGCCCGAAGACGGCGTGCCGTACTGGGATTTTCGGCTCGAATCGCTCGAGGGCGAGCCGCGCGACAGCTCCGCCGCCGCCATCGCCGCCTCCGGCCTGCTGGAAATCGCCGAAGCCGTGCCCGCCGGAGAAAAAGGCTGTATGCCGACGCGGCCGAACGGATACTGGCATCGCTAACGGAGCGCTATGCGACCTGGGATCGGCCGGAGCATGAAGCGATTCTGCTCCATGGAACCGGCCACAAGCCGGGAAACGCCAATATCGACGTCTCCCTTATATACGGCGATTACTTCTACGCCGAAGCGTTCGCCAAGCTGAACGGCTGGAAACGCCGGGTGTACTGACACCCGGCGTTTCCTTGTCCGTTCCCGGTTATGGCTCATGCATCCGGCGCGCAGCTTTATGACGACAGCGGCGGACGGCTCCCGGCCTTGTCCGTCCTTGTCCGGTCGTGAGCGAAAAACCGGCGGTTACAGCTTGACTTTGCGGTCCAGCATATAGAGGATCGCATAATACAGCGCAGCCACGATGGCCAACTCGAACAGCAGCAGTCCCCAGTCGAAAGAAGTGTTGGCTTTGGATATGGCGCCGCTGACGATCGCGCCTTCGTTGATTTCAATGCTGACAATTCCCCACGAACTGTCATCCTTCGTTTGCGGGAACAACAACGCTTCGATCCAAACGATCAGCGCGAACAGCGCAATGAAAGCGGCGATGCCCATGAATGTCCCGCCCTTTCCGTCAATCGTCCGGGCAACCGTAATGGCCATAAAAACGGCAACGGTAATAAAAAGCAGCCCCCATAAAAAATTAAATGTCATCGCGGCGGAATCCCAAAATCCGATTTGCCCGACAAACTGCCGGAGCATCGAAAACAACGTGTCCTTCACGTCGAAAATGAGGGAAAACAGCGTATCGAACAGCACGAACATCGCGCCGAGCGCCAGATAGCAGATCACGAGCAGCAAAAAGGGCGAAACCGGCAAGTACCAGGAGCCAAGCGGCAGCAGCCTTCTGCTGTACGATCGGATATTGCCGTTGTAAGTCTGGCACATCATCAGGTAGGCCAGAAAACCGAACAGGACGTAGATCACCATAATGCCGATGTAAAGGATCTGTCCGTCCCAATCCCTCCACCATCCGGCCAGCATCAGGGCGGCCTGCGCGAGGACCAGAATGGCGGCCCCCGCCAAAATCAGGTTCGCGTTGCGCTTGAAGTCGTATTTCAATAAGTTGATCATTCGGCATACACCTCTTTGAACAGATCGTCCACGCTTTTGTCATGATTCGTACGAATGGCGTCCACTTGCTCGTGCAGAATCAGCCGTCCGTTTTTGATCAGCAATACTTCGTCGAATATCCGCTCGATATCGCGGATCAGATGCGTCGAAACGATCAGGCCGCTGTCTTCGCTGTAAAACTGGATGATCGCATCCAAAATTTTCTCGCGCGCCACCGGATCGACGCCGCCGATCGGCTCGTCGAGCAAATAGAGCCTGGCATTGCGCGACAGCGCAAGCGTCAGCTGCAACCGCTCGTTCATTCCTTTGGACAGCGAGGTCACTTTGTCCCGCTCGTTCAATTGCATGAACGCGAGCATATCCCGCGCTTTCGCCAGATCGAAATCGGGATAGAAGTCGCGGTAAAAAGCGATAGCATCGCGCACGCGCATCCATGGTTCCGTCAGCGGCTTGTCGGGCATGAACGACGTGACGGCTTTCGACTTGACGCCGACCGGTTCGCCGCATACCCGCACCGTGCCGGATGACGGCTGGAGCAGGCCGGCCGCGATTTTCATCAGCGTCGTCTTGCCGCTTCCGTTGCTGCCGAGCAGGCCGATAATTTTTCCGGCTCCCACCTGCAGCGAAACGTCCTGCAGCGCTGTCTTCGAACCGTATCGTTTCGAAACGGACGAGAATTGCAAAATCGGATGGCTCATCTTATTTTCCCTCCCTGTCCGAACCCGATGCGACAGCTTCGGCGACGAGAGCGACAATATCCCGCTCCCCGAAACCAAGCTCCTTCATCCCCGACACGAATCGTTCCAACAATTGATCCGCCATTTCTTTTCTCATTCGCATCATCATCGACTCCTCTTCCGTCACATACCGCCCCAAGCCGCGCCTCGTCACGACAACCCCTTCGCGTTCCAGTTCCTGAAACGTCCGTTGTATCGTGTTCGGATTAATCTGCAGCTCTGCCGCCAATTCCCGAACCGATTCGATCTTGTCGCCAGGCTTCAGCTTGCCGGCTACGATCTGCTTCTTGATGTAATTCATCACTTGCAAATAAATCGGCAAATTATTGTCGAATTCAATCGTCACAGCCAAAACCCGCCTTTCGCTTTTTGCCTAGCGTTTCAAGCCTTGCCAGACGCCCGTCGAACCGCGGCCGACCGGGCACGCCGAGAGGACGCCGTCCGAACGCAGGCATTGCGGAGCAGCATCATCGTCTTCGTCTTCGTCTCAATTGTCATATCGCACCTCGCATGTATTAGTGTCATAGTTAAATAGTACACTAATAGTGAGGTGCTGTAAAGCCCGAACTTGCTGTCCGACTATTTCATTTTCGAAAAAACCGGCTTGATTATGTAATGCTATAATATATTCTCAAATTTCATTTACTTCATTCCGCGTTTCAAGTAGTATTAAAACATATCATATTAAGCGAAACGAGGGTGAATAGATGGCTAAAAAGACGATTCATGTCGTATCGCATACCCACTGGGACCGCGAATGGTATATGCCTTTCGAGGCGCACCACGTTCGCCTGCTGAAGACGATGGACACCCTGCTCGACCTTTTCGAGCAAGATCCCGAATACCGCAGCTTCTATCTGGACGGACAGACGATCGTACTCGAAGACTATTTGCAGGTTTATCCGGAGAAACGCGACAAGCTGATCGAGCTGGCGAAGGAAGGCAAAATTTCTGCGGGACCGTGGTACGTCCTCCAGGACGAATTTCTGACGAGCGGCGAAGCGAACATCCGCAACTTGCAGGTCGGACACCGCGACGCCAGGCCGTTCGGCGCCGTGTCCAAAATCGGATATTTTCCGGATTCGTTCGGCAATATGGGACAGGCGCCCCAGCTGCTCCGGCAGGCGGGCATCGATACGGCGATTTTCGGCAGGGGGGTCAAGGCGACCGGCTTCGACAACAAGGTCGAGGACGCGGCGGCGCAGGAATCTCCGTTCTCGGAGCTGAGATGGGTATCGCCTGACGGCTCGGAGGTGCTCGGCATTTTGTTTGCCAACTGGTACAGCAACGGCAATGAAATTCCCGTCGACAAGGAAGCGGCGAAAACGTTTTGGGACCGGGCCATTGCGGCTGCGGAGCGGTACGCCTCCACCTCCCATCTGCTGATGATGAACGGATGCGATCACCAGCCGCCGCAAACCGATCTGTCGGCCGCGCTGCGCACCGCTCGTGAGCTTTACCCGGATTATGAATTTATCCATTCCAATTTCGACGATTACATCAAGGCGGTGAAAGCGGAGCTGCCGCAGCAGCTAAGCGTAATCAAGGGCGAACTTAGAGGGCAGCATACGAACGGCTGGTATACGCTGGTGAACACCGCATCGGCCCGCGTATATATCAAGCAGAAAACCAGAAAAACCAGACGCTGCTCGAGAAAGTGGCCGAGCCGCTGGCCGCGCTCGCCCACCGGCACGGGCTGCCGTATCCTCACGCGGTCCTGACCTACGCCTGGAAAACGCTGATGCAGAACCACCCGCACGACAGCATTTGCGGCTGCAGCGTCGACGACGTATACCGGGAAATGACGACCCGTTTCGACAAAAGCATCCAGGTCGCCTCGTCCGTTGTCGAGGAAAGCGCGGCGTATTTGAACGGCCGGATCGACACTTCGGGCTTTGCGGCTATCCACCCGGACGCCGTCCCGTTCGTCGTCTACAATACGAGCGGCTATAAAGGCTCCGGCGTCGCCGACGTCGAATTGCGGATCGGCAGGCGATACTTCCGCGATGGCGGCAGTCCGGCCGACATTGCCGCGAGCGTGGAAAGCGCCACTTCGGCCGCAGGGCATATCGTGGATGCGGCGGGCCGCAAAATCGACGGCATGGTCGAGGATCTCGGCGTCCGGTTCGGCTACGATCTGCCGGACGACAAATTCAGGCAGCCTTATATGGCGCGATTCCTGCGGCTGACGTTCGAAACCGGCGAGCTGCCGGGGCTCGGCTATGCGGCATTCGCCTGGATTCCGCAGCAGGAAGCGGCGCAGGCTGCAGCTTCGTCGCTCGTCGCCGGACCGTCCGCGATGGAGAACGAATGGCTGAAGGTGACGATCGAACCGGACGGCGGCATTACGCTGCTGGACAAGCGAAGCGGCCAGACATATGCCGGCCTCGGCCATTACGAAGACGTCGGCGATATCGGCAACGAATATATATTCAAGCAGCCCGAAGGCGACGCGGCCATTACGACCGTCGCGCGGCCGCGAGATACGCCTGGTGGAAGATACGCCGTTCCGCGCTTCGTTCGAAGTGACGCATCGCCTGCCAATACCGGCGCAGGCCGACGACCTGCTGCAGCGCGAGGTGCAGACGATGGTGCCGTTCCTGAAGCGGAAAGCGGGCCGCAGCGGCGAGATGACGGAGCTGTCCATCGTGACGCGCATCAGCCTCGAGCGTTCCGGCCGAGGCGTCAAAATTCATGCGAAATACGTCAATACGGCCAAAGATCACCGGCTGCGGATGCTGTTCCCGTCCGGTGTCGCCGCCGACACCCATTTTGTCGATTCGGTGCTGGAAGTGGCGGAACGCGATACGACGCCCGCGCCGGAATGGGTCAATCCGAGCAATTGCCAGCATCAGCAGGCGTTCGTCGACGTGCATGCTTCCGGCCGGGGATTGACGATCGGCAACAAAGGATTGAACGAGTACGAGGTGCTGCGCGACGGACAGGGTACGATTGCCGTCACGCTGTTGCGCGCGGTCGGCGAGCTCGGCGATTGGGGCGTCTTCCCGACCCCGGAGGCGCAATGTCTCGGGCCGAACGAGGCGGAGCTGATCATTCTGCCGCATAACGGCAGCGACCGGTTCGACGCGTATACCGAAGCCTATCGTTTCCAGGTTCCGCTGACAGCCAGCCAAACCGACGTTCATGCCGGCACCCTGCCTCCCGTATGCGACATGCTGGAGTGGGAAGGGAAAGGACTTGCGTTCTCCAACCTCAAGGTGAACGAGGACCGCGGCGAGCTTGTCGCCCGCTGGTACAACATGTCCGATTCCCCCGTTGCCTTGCGCATTCGCCACGACGCCCTCGGATCGGGGCTTTATGCCAGCACGATCATGGAAGACCGGCGCGAGGACATCGCGACGGAAGACGGTGCCGGTAAGGTCGAATTGCGCGGTTTCGAAATTTTCACGGCCGGTTTCGACCGCTGATTGCGGTTGTAAATCGGACCTGTCCTTGCACCGGCTTTACAACCTTTAAAGCCCTCCAACCGGGTGTTGGAGGGCTTTGCTAATATTCCCGTTTCCGGGGAGGCGCCGACGACCGCCGCACGACAAGCTCGGTATTCATCGTAATCGTTTGCGGTTCGGCCGGTAGGCCGCCACTCGCGATTTGCTTCATGACAAGGCTCGCCGCCTTCGCGCCGATTCCCGCAAAATCCTGCTTGACCGAAGTGAGCGGCACGATGAAATGCTCGCCCGTTTTCAGATTATCGATGCCGGCGACCGACAACTCCTCGGGAACGCGTATCCCTCGCCGAAGCGCCGTCTCGATCAAATGCATCGCCGTCAAATCGTTAACGGCGACGACGGCCGTCGGCATTTCCGGCAGACGCAGCAGCTTCTCGAGCCGGGAAGCCGCACACGGATGGCCGGAATCCAAATGCTCGCTGCCGACGATCGGCGACGGGTCCTCGATCAGCCATTCGCGCTGCGGGACGATGCTGGCGTCGATCAGCGCTTTGCAGTATCCGCGATAGCGCTCCGCAACCGAGACGGCTTCGTGCAACGACGTGCAAAGAAAAGCGATCTTCCGATGTCCGAGACCGATCAGATGCGAGGTGACGGAGTAGCCCGCCTGGAAATTATCGGATACGACATTCGGCGCATCCAGTCCTTCGATCGTGCGGTCGATCAGCACAAATGGAAAACGGTTGATCAGCATGCTGCTGAAGACGTCGATATTTTTGCCGCTGCCGACCGGATACACGATCGCGCCGCTCAAATTGTCGCTCATAATTTTCCCGATCAGTTCCCTCTCGGTTCGCGCGTCGTAGTTCGTATTATGGTAGGTGACATAATACCCGCTGCCGGCGCAAGCTTCCTCCACACCGCGAAGAATTTCGTAGCCGAATTCCTCGTTGAAGGGCAGAAGCAAAGCGATGACCGGGATCGTCATGCCATCGGCCTTCGTCTCCTCCGGCGCGTCGGGCTCGGTGATGAAGGTGCCTTTCTTCTTGATGCGCTTTACAAATCCTTTGTACTCCAGATCCCGCAGCGCTCGGGAAACGGTAATGCGGCTCACCTTGTATTTGTCGACCAACTCGGCTTCCTTGGGGATTTTATCTCCCGGCTTCAGCTCGCCGCTGCGGATTCGTTCCATAATATCCTGAATGATCGCTTCGTACAGCTTTGTTTTTTGGCCAATTGATTTCCCCACTCCTTCGGGCTTTCCGGTTCGCGATATTGGAAAGACCTCGGCAGAGCTTTCCCATTAAAGTATAGCATATTATAAATGTTCGGATAGAACAAAGACAACAGGATGGCGTCCAGTGCCTTATTCGCTCGCGCCATCACCACCGGGTGCCTGATTGCGAACTCCGGTGCTTTATTTGCTCGCTCCACCTCCACGGCGGCTGTCATCCGGAAGATCGATAAAGAACAATGC
>NZ_BOVJ01000001.1 GCF_018403665.1 Paenibacillus cisolokensis | reverse complement strand
GACCGAGCCGGCCAAGCTGGCGCTCATTCTCTATTTGGGCGCGCTCATAGCGAAGAAGGGAGAGAAATTCCGGGATTTCAAAAAAGGGCTGCTGCCCGTCATCATCATCGTCTCTTTTTCTGCGGCCTTATTATGCTGCAGCCCGATCTCGGGTCCTGCCTGGTGCTTGCCGCCTGCGCTTCGATCATGATACTGGCCGGCGGCGCCAACCTGAAGCAAGTAGCCGCAACCGGCCTCATCATGCTGGTCGTTTTGGCTGTCTTGTTCGCCATATGGATTATGGCCGATCCCGACGGATGGACGTACCGGTTTGACCGGATCACCTCCTACATGGACCCGTTGGCCGACGAGCTCGGTTCCGGCTTCCATCTCGTCCGGTCGCTGCAGGCGCTCGGCCACGGCGGTCTGACCGGCGCAGGGTTCGGAGAGAGCGTACAGAAGCTGCATTATCTGCCTTATCCGTACAACGACTTCATATTTGCGATTATCGCCGAGGAATTCGGATTTATCGGCAGTACGCTGTTCCTCCTGTTCTACTTGTTTTTCCTTTGGCGCGGACTTCTGATCGCCCTGCGCTGTCCCGATATATACGGTACGATCGTCGGCGTCGGCATTATCGGTCTGATCGGCATGCAAGCGGTGATCAATATCGGCGGCGTAACCGGCACGATCCCGATAACGGGCGTTACGTTGCCGTTTATCAGCTACGGCGGCTCGTCACTGCTTTTTACGCTGATGAGCGTCGGCATTCTGCTCAGCATTTCGCGCGAATACAACCGGCAGGAGCGGATGCGCGACTCCGGCCGCAAATAAAGGGGTACCGGCCGTCGTCATCGGGCCGGTACCCCTTCCGTTTCGGTTGTTATTTCACTCGATGCGGCTCTTCCGGCGACTGTTCGTCCTCCTTGAACGCGACGCCCTCAACCTTTACGTTCACTTCCACCACATTCAATCCCGTCATATTCTCCACCGCTTCCTTCACGTTGCGCTGAAGCTGGCGGCTGACCTCCTGAATCGGGATGCCGTAGTGGACGATGATCCGCAGATCGATGGCCGCTTCAAGCTGGCCGACCTCGACCGAAACGCCTCGCTGTACATTTTTGCCGCTCAGCCGCTTGGCAAGTCCTTCAGAGATGCCTCCGGACATGGCGGCGATGCCCGGGGTTTCCAGTGCGGCAAGACCGGCGATGGTTGCCACAACGTCGTCGGATATGCGAATAATACCCGTATCGAAGCCTTCGGTCATATCGTTCACTCCTCATTCACCATATGATTCCATTGTAATGGATACGACAGGCGCAAAGCAAGGAGCCCGGTTTTCGCCGACGGGGACGACGCAAAAAAAGAGCAACTCCCTAACGAGAGTTACTCGCTTCTATTGTTCAGCGCTTCGTACAGCTGCGCCAAGTTGCGTTCAAGTCTGCTGACAATTTCCTTGCCGACGGGTTGCGGAACAAGTCCCGCCCGCACCGCAAAATCGACCTGACGAGAAAATCCGTACATCTGCGTGTCCAGCACTTCCTCGTACAACGGGCATTGACGCGTCGTCAGGTTCTCCATTTGAACCTCAATGAGCTTTTCGATTTTGTCCGCGTCCTCTTCAAGCAGCTGCAGCGCTTTGTGATGCAAATGGATCATGACATCCGATGAAGACATCGTATCCCCCCCTGTGCGCGATCCTCGCCGTCTTCTATACCCTTTATATTAGACGAAAAGAACGCAATACACAAGGACAAAACGGAAGCCGGCCGCAATTCGAGCAAATGTTTGCGCGATTGCCGTCCGGGTTTCGGTCAGTCGGAAATAATGTTGACGTGCAGATTATGCTTGGCGAATACGTCGGCCATCGCTTTCTTGGCTTCTTCGGCGTCCGGACCGTGAACGTGCAAATCATAGGCATGTCCGCTGATCAATGTCGTGAACAGCCCGAGGATGCTTTTGACATCGATATATTTGTTCTCGGCTTGAAGAACGATGGAAGAGCGAAAACGGCTTGCGGTTTGGGAAATTTCGACAATTGCCGTATTGTTGGACATGGAAATCCCTCCATTTGGGTTAGTAAGTCTTTCCTTCCTCATAATAACCCGAACATTGGCTCCGTTCAAGAGCAAAAGGCTTGTCTATTTCAGGTTTTCCGGATTTAACCCTTCAAGCTCCGGTACGACGAAGCGTCCGTCCTTGCGAATAAGCCGGCCGTCAAAATAAATTTCCCCGCCGCCGTATTCTTCGCGCTGAATAAGCACGAGATCCCAGTGTATGGACGAACGGTTTCCGTTATCCGTCTCCTCGTAAGCCTGACCCGGTGTAAAATGCAGACTTCCGGCGATCTTCTCATCGAACAGCGTATCGTTCATCGGGTGAAGAATGTACGGATTGAAGCCGAGGCTGAATTCTCCGATATAGCGCGCCCCTTCGTCCGCATCGAGAATTTCGTTCAGCCGCTTCGTGTTATTGCTGGTCGCCTTGACGATTTTGCCCTGCTCAAATGTGAATGCGATTTGGTCGAACGTCACGCCCGAGTAAACGCTCGATGTATTGTAGGTGATCGTTCCCTCCACGGAATCGCGGACCGGAGCGGTAAATACTTCGCCGTCCGGAATGTTGCGCTGGCCGGAACATTTTTGGCGCCGATGCCGCGAATGGAGAAACGCAGGTCCGTTCCCGGTCCGACGATACGAACCTGGTCGGTCCGCTCCATCAGCTCACGCAGCGGCTCCATCGCCTTGTCCATCCGGGAGTAGTCCAGATTGCATACGTTGAAGTAAAAATCTTCGAACGCTTCGGTGCTCATTTTCGCCAGCTGCGCCATCGATTCGTTCGGATAACGCAAGACGACCCATTTCGTATGCTTGACCCGCTGCTCCAGATGTACAGGCCTTTGATAAATTTGCTCGTACATCCGCATCTTGTCTTCCGGCACATCCGCCAGCTCGTTAATATTTCCGCCCGAGCGGACAGCAATATAGCCGTTCATCTCTTTCATGCGCCGAAGATCGCGTTCGGCCCACAACTCGAGCTGTTCCTTCGTCGCATGCAGAAGCAGCGTGCGCAGCACCGAACGGTCGCTCAATTCGACGAACGGTCTGCCGCCGCGTCTCGCCACTTCTTCCACGAGACATTTGGCCAGCTCGCGCTCGGCGCCGATCATGTCGATCAGCACGTTGTCACCAGGCTGCACGTCGATCGAATAGCCGACCAGATTGGCCGCCAGCTTTTGCAAACGAGAATCCCGCATCATATTCACCTCTTGCTTCGTAAAATGGCTAGCGTTACCATCGTAACACGGAGGGCGGCATACCGCCAGCCGGTTATAAACCGAATGTGACGTTCGTCGTCCGGCTTTCCCGGCATGTCTGCCCGTCTCTCTCGTACTGGAGAGTGGTCAACTCCGTAATTTCAAGAGGTAGCATGCGCCTGCGGTCAATCGCAACAATATAGGTAGACTGCACGTTCAGCCCTTTCATCATGCGTTCAAGCTCCTTACGGGACCTCGCGATTTCGGCGTTCCACTCGCGCCTGAAATCGACGTTCCGGCTGACCGGCAATTTCGCGATCGACGTCCGGGCCGCTTGCACGGCCGACTCGAATTCCCGTTCCAACCGCCGCTTCCAATCCCGGGTAGCATGTGCCGCTTCCAGATCGGCTTTCACGATCCAGGCGCGGTTCTCATGCCTGCGCGGCAAATAGGCGACGTTTTTGGGGGCGCCGACAAGCCGCTCGAGCGTCTGCACTGCGTTCCAATCGGCGCCTTCCTCCGCTTCCTTCATACCGTCGCGGGCGATCCAGCGATCGGGGCCTTTGCGGTCGATTTGCATCCATTGCCCCGTTTGAACGTCTTGCGCCCCTTGCACGTGCACGGACAAATTGCGATGGTTCCAAATTTCGCCTTCGAATTTCGCGGTCCTCGCGGAGCGGCCGTCCGCCAGCAGCAGCGTCGTCTCGCCGTCGAACGTATAGCGGTCAACGCCCGACAACCCGGATACGGCCAGCGCCAGCAGCTCTTCGGCAGACCGCTCCGGCTTGTAGAACGAGCAGGAGGTCAGTAGCAGCAGCGGAATAAGACAGGCCGTCCATCGCGCTCGTTTCTTCATGATGCAGCCCCCTTGCGGGCGCGAGCCGCCCTTTTTCCCTTATCGTCCCAAGAGCGGCAAACAATTATTCGGAGGCGCATCCTCCGATACAGATGCTGTTCCGGCCTTTGTTTTTGCTTTCGTACAGTGCCATATCGGCCTGATAGAACAGCGATTCGACGGTGATCTTGCCGCTGACGCGCGTCCACTCCGCCAAACCGCACGATATCGTCACGCGCGGAGCGGTCTCGCTTTCGACGCGGGCCCGGATCCGTTCGGCTATGCGGTACGCCTCCTCCGCGCGAGCTTCAGGAAAATAGACGGCCAATTCTTCTCCTCCCCAACGCGCGGCGATATCGTCAGGACGTATGGAAGTTCGGATAATTTCGCTGACCTGGACCAGTATCCGGTCGCCGATCAGATGGCCGTGGGTATCGTTAATCGTTTTGAAGTAGTCGATATCGATCAAGAGCAGCGAGCCGCATGACTCGAATCGCTGTCGGAGCTGGATTTGTTCGTTCAAAAAGTGGCGGGCGTGCAAACCGGTCAAATTGTCGGTAATGACCATGCGGCGGACTTCGGCATGCAGCGAGGCGTTTGTCATCGCCAAACCGATATGCGTTGACAGTACTTGCAGCAGCTTGTAGTTATCGTAAGAGAAGTAGTTCGGACTGCGGTGGGTAATGAGAATGACTCCGACAACACGGCCTTCGGCCAAAATTGGCGAAGCGATCAGGGAGCGCGATCCGGTCATCTCCATCAGCTTGGATTCCACAAGCGGATTTTGCCAGTAATCGGACAGGATGAGCGGTTCCTTGTTATTGTATATGATCCCGCAAAAACCATAGTCCGTGGAGTAATTCTCCTCGTCGGCAACCGGAAAGTTGCATGATACGACTTGAAAACGGCGGCTTGCCGGATCCAATTGCAATACCGAGCAATAATCGGCGTTGAATATCGCGAGCAGCTCGTCGGTCGCATATTGGAATATTTCATTCAAACTGAGCGAGCCGTTCAGCCGTTTCGTCAGTTCGTTGATGAGCCTCAGCTCCTTGATCAGCCGGTCGGATTGCTCCAGCAGCTTGGCGTTTTCGAACGCCGTGCCCGCGGTGTCGGCAAGCCATCGCGCGGTCGACAGATACGAATCGCGCCATTGCCGCGCATCCATGGAGAGACGGAGAACGCCGTAAACCGCCTGCTTGCCTGCCATCGGCAGCGCCATGACAGCCTGCTCTTCCACGCGGACAACCGGCCTGCCGTTCAGGAAAGCGTCCGTCACCACGTCGGACCCCTGGCCGCCGAATGCGAGAGGCCGAACCCGGGCATCGCCGTTCAAATGATCCTGGGACAAAAACAGGCAAATGGACGATTCCGGATAAAACCGCTCCAGACTTTGCAGCATTTCCGTCAGGACCGACTCGACGTCGTCGCAATTGTACAAACGGTTCGCAGCAAGAATCAGCGCTTCCTTCTGATGCGCCTCCCGGTCCGCCCGGCGCTTCTGCCTGTATGCCTCTTGCGCCTTCTCCCGCTCCAGCGCGGCTTTGATGCTGCTTGCAAGATGAAGCGCGGCGGCTTGCAAAACGGCTTCCTCGGGCTTCATGGCTTCCGGCCAGGCGCCGGCCACGGCCGCATACGGACGGGAAGGACGAGCACGGGTCCATAGCGGCACGGCCGTCATATAGAAACCGTCGGCCGTATTCGAGCGGAACGTCCCTTCGCGGCACGCATCGACCGCCAGCCTGGACAGCTGTTCCCCGTACGGCCGGCGTCCGTCCCCGGCATCCGCTGCGGCCTCGCCATCGGCATTCAGCAGCAGCAGCGACGCGCTTTTCCCCGCATGCAGCAATCCCCCGATTTCCTCCAGCCATTCGGTGAATGTCGCGGCCAGAACGGACGGAAGATCGAAAATGGCGTCATCGGGAATCTCCATATGCCGTTTCGATTCCCCCTCGTTCATCATGAGTTCGCTCATACGCAGCACCCGGTCCTTCCAACTCTTTCTCGTCAAGGTGTGAGCATCCCGAAATGAATTGGCTTCTTTATGATACTTGAATCCAAACGGTTTTGCACTACTTTTCCGGATTTTCCATAGGTCTTTAGATATATTTTAGAAAGGAGAAAAAGCGTCTATGGTCCTGTTATTTTGCGCATCGGAATTTGCAACGCCAATCTTGACAAGATGCCTCCTTCTCCTATAATATTTATTGTTGAATATTGGGCGTACGGTTTTGTGTCACCCTCACGAAGACGGTCGCTGACAGGACAGCGGCTGAACTAGCCTGTCAGGAGCCCGGCGGTACCAGCCGTCCGCGCTCGCCAGACCGCCTTCGGCGAAACAACCCCATTTTCAAACATCCCATTTGAAGAAGGAGTTTTTGCGACGCATGGCACGTTATACAGGACCCAAATTTAAACTGAGCCGCCGTCTCGGCATTTCCCTGAGCGGTACCGGCAAAGAATTGAAGCGCCCGTTTCCGCCCGGACAACATGGACCGAACCAACGCAAAAAGTTGAGCGGATACGGCGTGCAGCTGCAAGAAAAGCAAAAACTGCGCCATATGTACGGCTTGAGCGAGAAGCAGTTCCGCAACCTGTTCGATAAAGCGACGAAAATGAAAGGGATCGCCGGCGAGAACTTCTTGATCCTGCTGGAGAGCCGTCTGGACAACCTCGTATACCGTCTCGGTCTGGCGAACTCCCGCGCAGGCGCCCGCCAGCTGGTCGCACACGGACATGTGACGGTCAACGGACGCAAGGTTGACATTCCTTCCTATACCGTTTCCGTCGGCGATGTGATCGGACTGCGCGAACGCAGCCGCGGTCTGAAATCGATCAAGGAAGCGAGAGAAGGACGCCACCATCTGCCGAACTATCTGGAGTTCAACGACCAGACGATGGAAGGCAAATATATCCGCCTGCCGGAGCGTGCGGAGCTCTCGCAGGATATCGACGAAAGACAAATCGTCGAGTTCTACAGCCGCTAATGAGAAGCCCCCGGGATTTTCCGGGGGTTTTCGGTTTCAAAGGGATTTGTTATTCTATCGCTGCCGTCTTTTCGTCTTTGCCGGCGTTCGGCCGCTTCGCCGCCTCCGGTGACGGCTTCGGCGCTTCCAATGTGCCCGTCAGTCCCTGAATCAGCGCATTCACGTCGATTCCGGTGACGTTCTTCAGCATATCCGGCGCCGTCGCCATCAATTCGGTCACGTAATTGCTGACTCTCGCGGCCCCCTGTCCATTGCCCGTATCTACAACGGTCAGCTTATCAATCCCTTTAATCGGCTCGGCCACCTTGCCGGCCAGCTCAGGCAGCATTTTGGCGATAATATCGAGCACCGCTGCCTGACCGAAGTTTTGGAACGCCTCCGCCAGCTTCTCTTTCGCCTCCGCTTCGGCAAGCCCCCGCAGACGAATGACTTCCGCCTCGGCCGTACCTCTGGCCCGCTCGGCTTCGGCCGCCGCCAGTCCGTCCAGCCGCTTCTGCTCGGCAAGCGCCTTCGCTTCCGCTTCGATCTTGTATTTCAGGGCGTCGGCTTCGCGCAGCCGTCTCGCCTTCTCCGCTTCGGCCGCCTGCTCGACGGCATAGCGCTCGGCATCCGCTTTCTTCTTCACCTCGGCGTCGTACTGCTTCTCGCGGCGCAATATTTCTTTCGCTTCCAGATCGATTTCGCGCTCCTTGCGGACGAGCTCGACCTTCATCTGCTCCTCGACGACGCTTTGCTTCGCGCGGGCTTCCTGGATCGCGTAAGCCTGATCCGCCTCCGCTCTTGCCGTATCCTGCTCCCGCTTGAAGGCAGCGATTTTCAGTTCCTTCTCCTTGGTCGCCTCGGCGATGTTCGTATCGCGCAGCAGCTCCGCCTTCTGCCCCTGCTCTTCGGCGTTCGCCTTCTGAATCCGGGCGTCTCGGATCGCTTCCGCCTCGGCGATTTCCGCATCGCGCTTGACGGCGGCGATACGTGGCTTGCCGAGCGCGTCGAGATAACCGTGCTTATCCCGGACATCCTTGATCGTGAAGGATACGATCTGCAGCCCCATTTTTTCAAGTCTTTGGCCGCGACGCCTTGAACTTCCTGCGCGAACTTGTCCCGGTTGCGGTACACTTCCTCGACGGTCATCGAACCGAGAATCGCCCGCAGATGGCCTTCCAGCACTTCCTGCGCCTCACCCTTCAGCGCCTCGGTCGGTTTGCCCATGAACTGTTCGGCGGCCGTGGCTATATCCTCGACGGAACCGCCGATTTTGATAATCGCCACGCCGTCCGCCATGACCGGCACGCCCAGTTCCGTATACACCTCGGGCGTTGAGATGTCCAGCTTGTGCGACAGCAGCGAGATGAATTCGGCTTTTTGGAATATCGGCAAAATAAATGCTCCGCCGCCGCGGACGATTTTGATTTTGCGGCCGGAATCGTCGATCATCACGTTGCGGCTCCCCAGGAAAGAGCCCGTAACAATCATCGCCTCGTCCGGACTTACCGTTTTGTACCGCGCCCAGAAGGCGAGGCCGAGCACAACGATTACGGCGATGACAATGGAGGGAATGATAAGAAAATCTGGCATAATGGCTGCTCCTCTCTCTTTGTTCTCACATCTCTAACCGTGAAACATACAGCGTACCGTCCCGCACTTCGACGACGACGACTCTCGATCCCCCGGCTATCGGCTCGCCGTCGAAGCTTGCCGCGATATGGTTCGCGCGTCCGGCGCCGACGGAAACGAGCACTTCTCCGTACCCGGCGGACGGAATCGGCACAAGCACTTCCCCCAGCTTGCCGGTGAGGTCCCGGATCGAGTAGCCAGTGGAGTTTTCGCTGTTCTCCATCGGCTTGACATACAGGAAGAACACTCCCGCTCCCGCCAATACCGCAATAAGCAGCGAAGCCGCGATGACGGCGCCCGCGCCGAGCGGGCTGTAACGATCGAGCAGCAAGCCGGCTCCTCCGAAGACGGTGATCGCGCCGACGACCGTTGTCGGTTCCAGCCACGGCACCCCCTCAGGGGAAAGAAAGTCAAGCAATCCGTCCAGCGCTTCGCTCAGAAAATCGCCGAACACGACGCAGACGATCGCATACAACGCCCCCCCGGCAAGACACGACCAGAACAACGCCTCCACTTCTTTCCTCCTCCTTTCCAAGTCGCATGCGGTTGATCCATGACGATCAATAATACGAATCATAACCGAAGATGTTTCACAATTTCGTCAAAATTTAACGTCGAATTGACGAGAAAATTCTGTATTTTTCGGACACGTATACGTCCCGTTTCCGTGCAAAAACGTCCGTCCGGCCCAGGCCGAACGGACGTGAACAAAACGCGGAGCGAATGCCAAGACCCGGTATCAAGACCCGGTATTACAGACGGATACGGGCAAACAGGCGCTTGCCAACCTGTACGACGTCTCCGTCTTTCGGTTCAATCTCGGCGTTCGGATCGGTAATTTTATTTTCATTGATGCGTACCGCTCCCTGCTGCACGCTGCGGCGCGCCTCGCTCCCCGAGCTTTGCAGGCCGAGCGCCGTCAGCAGACGGACGATCCGGATGCGTCCTTCCGACAGTTCTTCGGCAGGCAGCGATACTTCAGGAATGTCGTCCGGCAATGCCCGCTGCTGGAATACCGTCACGAAATGCTGCTCCGCCGCTTCCGCCGCTTCCTCTCCGTGGTACATCCGGACGAATGTACGGGCGAGCCTCATCTTGGCATCCCGGGGATGCAGCGTACCGTCATTCAATCCGGCGCGCAGCTTCTCCAGTTCGTCATTGCTGATGTCGGTCGCCAATTCGAAATATTTCAGCATCAGCTCGTCCGGAATCGACATCGATTTGCCGTAAATTTGATTCGGCTCCTCGTCGATGCCGATATAGTTGCCAAGGCTTTTGCTCATTTTGTTGACGCCGTCCAGCCCTTCGATCAGCGGCATCATGATGGCGATTTGCGCCGGTTTGCCGTATTCCTTCTGCAGCGTCCGGCCCATGAGCAAATTGAATTTCTGGTCGGTGCCGCCAAGCTCCACGTCCGTTTCCAGCGCCACCGAGTCATAGCCTTGCATCAGCGGATAGAAAAATTCGTGAATGCTGATCGGCTGGCCGCTCTGATACCGCTTCGTAAAATCGTCGCGCTCCAGCATGCGGGCCACCGTCACCTTCGCAGCCAGGCCGACGACGTCGGCGAACGTCAGCGGCGCCAGCCAGGACGAATTGTAGTAAACCTTCGTGCGCTCCGGGTCGAGAATTTTAAATATTTGTTTCTGGTACGTCTCCGCATTGCGCTTGACATCCTCTTCGCTCAGCTGCTTGCGCGTTTCCGATTTGCCCGTCGGATCGCCGATTCTGCCCGTAAATCGCCGATAATGAGCTGAATCTGGTGGCCGAGCTCCTGAAACTGCCGCAGCTTGTGCAGGACGACCGTATGTCCGACATGAATGTCCGGCGCCGACGGGTCCAGCCCGAGCTTGACGTTCAGCGGTTTGCCGGTCTTCACCGAATCGGCCAGCTTCTCCCTCAGCTCCTCCTCCGGCACGATTTCGACCGTTCCCCGGCGGATAACGGCCAATTGGCGCTCGACCTCCCGTTTCTGCTCCTCGTTCAACTGCTGCCATCGATCCATAATGCCATTCCTCCTTAAAAGTTTGGGATCAAAGTGAAGGGCAATAAAAAAATCCTTCGCATCCCCAAGGGACGAGAAGGATTATCTCGCGGTACCACCCTCGTTAGAACGCAAGCCGATGCGCCGCGGCGCATGATGCCCGCAACGATCGTTTGACGCTCTCACTCGACTTTTGATAACGGAGTTTTCAATCTCCGGAACGGACTACTGACCGGTTGCGGCGACGTTCCCCCGTTCGGCTACAGGCGGTAATTCGTCAAACGGGACGTGCCGGTTCGCACCTGCCACCGGCTCTCTGGGTCCTGACGCGATCCGTTTGCTACTGAAGCCTGTCATTGCCTTTGTCGCTGGTTCGTGCCGGCTCGCTTTCCGCGCGGCACATTATTGCTTTTATATCATAGCGTTTGCCGAAAGTCAACAACCGGTCGGATGGCGTGAATAGCCGCCGCTTTCCGGACCTTTCCCCGCGCTGTCTGGCGTAAACGGGTTGATTTTGACGCCGTATGCCCGAAAATGGCGAATTGTGATATAATAATTCTGCTTTAGCCGAAATGACAGGAACGATTCGCGTCCGGCGTCCCGGATGTCCCTGCAATCATGAAGCCGGATTTACATAACGGCTTGTTCCGCGGCTTGTTCGCCATGCCGCAACCTTTGGGAGGTGTAGGAATGAACGAAAATGACCGTCAGCAGGAACCGCGCAAACGCAGCAAATGGCGGACATTTTTTCTGGTCGTTTTCATTTCCGTCAAATGGCTCGTTATTTTCCTTATTATGATCGGGCTGCTGGCGGGCGGAGCCGTTACCGGTTATGTCGCAGCTCTCGTCAAGGACGACGAAATCCGGCCACGCACCCTGATCGAGCAAAAGGTGAACGAGAACGGCTTGACCGGATTTGTCTATTTCAGCGACGGATCGGTTATCGGTCAGCTGGTGAGCGAGGAAGACCGGCGGCTGGTCACGTATGAGGAAATACCGCAGCATGTGATCGATGCCCTGCTGGCGACGGAAGACAACAATTTCTGGAATCATTACGGTGTGGATATTAACGGTCTCGGCCGGGCCGTGAAGCAGAAGCTGCTCAATGAAGACCAACAGACCGGCGGCAGCACGATTACCCAGCAGCTGGCGCGGCGGCTATTCTTAAGCGCGGACCGGACCGACAGCCGGAAATTCAAGGAGATCCTGCTGTCGCTCCGGATGGAACGTTATTTGACGAAGCCGGAAATATTGACCGCATATCTGAACAAGATGCCGTTCGGCAACGGTTCCAACGGCTATAACGTATCGGGGATCAAGGCGGCGGCCAAAGGCATCTTCAATATTTCCGACCTGAGCCAGCTCAATCTCGCGCAAGCCGCTTATTTGGCCGGTCTTCCCCAGCGTCCGTCCGCCTATTCCGCTTTTACCGGCAAAGGCGAATTCAACGAGGAAAACTTCGGCTATGCGATGGAGCGCCAAAGGCATGTGCTGAGCCGGATGCTGGAGACGGGCAGAATTACGCAAGCCGAATACGAAGAGGCGAAAGCTTTCGATATCCGGGCGTCACTCGCCAAACCGTCGCCAAAGGCTTACGCCAAATATCCGTATCTGATGTTCGAAGCCCAGCGGGCGGCAGCCGAAATTTTGCTCAAGCAAAAAAATCCCGAGCTGACGGAGGCCGATCTGCGCAACAATCCCGCGCTGGTGGAAGAAGCCCGGCAGGAGCTTCTGAGCAGCGGATATCGCGTCTATACGACGATCGACAAAAAATATATTCGCTGATGAAGAAAATCGCCGAAGACAAGAACAATTTCACCCCTGACAGCAAAGAAAAAGGGATGGAGCAAATTGCTGCCGTGATGATCAATCATAAAACCGGGGCGATCATCAGCATGCTCGAAGGCCGGGATTTCTACGAAGAGCAAATGAATCTGGCGACGCAGATGATCCGCCAGCCCGGCTCGACGATGAAGCCGATCGCCGCCTATTTGCCCGCCCTGGAAGAAGGGCTCATTCAGCCGGCGGGAGTTCTGGACGACTCGCCGATCATTCTGAAGGACGGCGGCAAAGGCTACCACATTCCGATGAACGCCGGACGCAACTTCAGAGGACTGGTCACGGCGCGGGAAGCGCTTGACCGTTCGCTGAACATTCCGGCCATCAAGCTGTTCGTCGAGAAGGTGACGATCAAAAATCATGGGATTTCGTGCGCAAGCTGGGCATTACGACGCTGCATCCGGACGACGATTACGCCCAGACCGGGGTTATCGGCGGACTGCATAGCGGCACCACCGTCGAAGAGCTGACCAATGCTTACGGTACGATCCCGAACGGCGGCATATTCAACGACGCCTATATGATCAGCCAGATTACCGACAGCGAAGGAAACGTCGTGTATCGCCACAAAGCGGAGCCCAGACGGGTCTTCTCCGAACAGACCGCGTTTCTGATGACCGACATGCTCCGCACCGTCATTGCGAACGAACGGGGAACTGCGCACGACTTGACGGGACTGTTCGACAAGTACGGAACGATCCCGATTGCGGGGAAAACCGGCTCGACGCAAAATTACGCCGACGTCTGGTTTATGGGCTTCACGCCGGACATTACACTCGGCGTATGGGCCGGTTACGAGCAACAGATTCACACGTTGTCCGATAACGGCAAAAAGAGGGCGCGGCATATATGGGCGAAAATTATGAACGAAACGGTGAAAGAAAAGCCGACGCTGTTCAAGACCGAATCGTTCGCACGCCCGGACGGCGTCGTGAAGGCGACCGTTTCCAGCGTCAGCGGCAAACTGCCGACCGATCTGACCCGCCAGGCGGGATTGCTGACGACGGACTGGTTTAATGAAAAATATTTGCCGAAGGAACCCGACGACGCGCTGGTGAAATTCAAATACATTTCCTATAACGGCGTCAACTACTTGCCCAACCCGGCAACGCCGGAGGATATGGTCAGCGAAAAATCGGCATCAAACGGGAAAAGCCGCTTGACCAGCTGATGGACGAAATCAGGGCGGCGCAGGAGAAAATGCCGGCCAGCAGCCGCCGGCCGCTCGGCCAATACGTGCCGAGGGACGCGGACAGCGGAGCCCCGTCCAAAATCGATCCGCGCAAGGACGACGGCGCTGTGCCGAGTCCGCCGCCGAATGTGCGGCTTGTGACGGAAGGCAACACGGTGACGATAGGCTTCTCCGCGAGCGGCGAGTCCGACGTTGTCGGTTACCGGCTGTATCGCTCGGTCGGAACGAACGCGTTCCAAAAGATAGGGCCTTCCATTCTGACAGGACAAACGTACCGGTTTACCGACACGATCGCGCCCAATACCGCCTACCGTTACTATGTGACGGCGGTCGACGTCGTCGGCAAGGAATCGGCGCCGAGCGCTATCGTCCAGATTGTGCCGGAAGCGCCGCCCGTTCCGGTCATTCCCGTGCCGGATCCGGCCGAGCCGGCGGTGCCGGATGCAGGGACGGCCGTTCCGGACAACGTCCAAGCGCCAACGTCTGTCCCCGATGCGATTCAGGGCAGCGAGCAGCCGGCAACGGAAAGCATGCCGGAACAGACCGCAGCGCCGTAACAGCGCGGCTGTTCCGGTTATACACTATGGAAAAAGCCGCCATTTCCGGTTTTGGAAATGGCGGCTTTGCCGTTGAGTCGTAACAGGATCAGTCCTCGATCGTCGACAGATCGCCGGTCGGCAAGTTCAGCTCCCATGCCTTCAGCACACGGCGCATAATTTTGCCGCTGCGCGTCTTCGGCAATTTGTCCTTGAATTCGATTTCGCGCGGCGCCGCGTGAGCGGCCAGACCCGTTTTGACGAACTGGGCAATTTCCGTCTTCAGCTCGTCGCTCGGCTCAAACCCTTCGCGCAGCGAAATAAACGCTTTAATAATTTCGCCCCGGATCGGATCGGGCTTACCGATCACGCCCGCTTCCGCAACGGCCGGATGCTCGACAAGCTTGCTTTCGACTTCGAACGGACCGACGCGTTCGCCGGCGGTCATAATGACGTCGTCGACCCGCCCCTGGAACCAGAAATAGCCGTCCTCGTCGACATAAGCGGAATCTCCCGATACATACCAGCCTTTCAAGCGGAAATATTCTTCATACTTCGCCGGGTTTTTCCAAACAGAGCGCATCATCGACGGCCACGGCGTACGGATCGCCAGATTGCCCATCCGGTAAGGAGGCAGTTCATTGCCGTTATCGTCGACAATTCCGGCCTCTACTCCCGGTATCGGCTTGCCCATCGATCCCGGTTTAATGTCCATAGCCGGGTAGTTGCAAATCATATGCGCACCCGTCTCGGTCATCCACCACGTATCGTGAATCCGCTGCCCGTAAACTTTCATACCCCAGCGCACGACTTCCGGATTGAGCGGCTCCCCGACGCTCAGCACATGCCGCAAGCTGGACAGATCATACTGCTTTACGATATCGTCGCCGGCGCCCATCAGCATCCGGAAGGCGGTCGGCGCGCTGTACCATACCGTCACGCCGTAGTGCTGAATCGTCCCGTACCAGTCCTGCGGGCTGAAACGTCCGCCGCGCACGACATTGGTCGCGCCGTTCAGCCAGGGGGCAAAAATTCCGTAAGACGTGCCGGTTACCCAGCCCGGATCGGCCGTGCACCAGTAAATATCGTCTTCTTTCAGATCGAGCACGATTTTGCCCGTATAGTAATGCTGAATCATCGCGTTCTGAACGTGATAAACCCCTTTCGGTTTGCCCGTCGAACCGGATGTGTAGTGTATGATCATGCCGTCTTCGCGGCCCAGCCACTCGATTTCCGTCTCGTCGGAAACCGCTGCCATCTCCGCCTTGTAATCGACGATTCCGTTTCCGGGTTCTATGTCATCGCCTACGACGATCAAATATTTCAACGCAGGCAGTTCGTCCCGCTTGATGCGCGGCAGAAGCGACGGCGTCGTAACGATGGCGATCGCCTCGCTGTCCTGCAAACGGTCTTTGACGGCCATCTCCATAAACGCTTCGAACAACGGTCCGACGATGGCACCGATTTTCAGCGTACCGAGCAGGCTGATGTAGAGCTCCGGCGTGCGCGGCATAAAAATAAATACGCGCTCGCCCTTGCCGATGCCCAGCTTGCGCAGCACGTTGGCGAACCGGTTCGATTGCCGGCTTAGCTGTTCGAACGTATACGCCTCTTGCCGCTGATTGTCCATGTAATGCAAAGCGACCTTGCCGCCGCGGCCCTCGGCCACATGACGGTCGATCGCTTCATAGGCCATATTCACTTTTCCCGTCTTATGCCAGGTGAAATGCTTCTCGATGTCTTCCCAACGAAACGATTTGCGGGCCTCTTCGTAGTTCCCCATATTCGATCCGGTGGCCGTAGCCGGAATCCGCTCTTGATGCAAGTTGATCACGCCTATCATCCTCCCATCAAAACTGGCACTGCGTAGCTGCTGTCGCAAAAGCGCGGACAAGAATGCGCTTTCACAAATTGTTCAACTTTATTATAACATATTCGCTTTTGTTTAGACCAATCTTTTCAATTCCCTCGTAATCTGTTATAAGTGAAAAGAGTATATGCTGCAGCCCGTATATCGGCCGCCCGGATCGGCGAAAGTTCATCGGCAGAAAGGAGCGGGTTCTTTCGTGGAGCACCGTAAACAATTGCATAAAGAGCGGGTACCTTATCGGGACCGCGAGCTGGTTGTCGAAGGCCCGCTGCCGCCGGAAGACGTTTCCCGGCTGCGCATGCACGCCGATCTGGACGCGTTCCGGCGACCGGATGAGCAGCACAAGGCGCTCGTGGAAATTGCCGGTCTGCCGGAAGGACGCATTATTGTCGCGCGCGACGAGGATACGATCGTCGGTTATGTAACGTTCCATTATCCCGACGAGCTGGAGCGATGGTCCGAAAGCGGCATGGAAGATCTGATCGAGCTTGGCGCGATCGAAGTCGCGAACGAATATCGAGGGTACGGACTCGGCAAAAGGCTGATCCGCGTTGCATTCGCCGGCGGACAGCTGGAAAATGCGATCGTTTATACGACGGAATATTATTGGCACTGGGATTTGGAAGGCACCAAAATGAGCGTCTGGGAATATCGCAGAATGATGGAAGATCTTATGAAATGCGTCGACATGGTCTGGTTCGCCACCGACGATCCGGAAATATGCTCTCACCCGGCCAATTGTCTGATGGTGCGTATCGGCAAAGAGGTGCCGCTCGAATCGGTCGAGCGGTTCGACCGGGTCCGCTTCCGTCAGCGCTTTATGTATTGACATCTTACGAAGCGACTTTGTTCTGTAAAGTCTAGTTATGCTTACAAAGCGACTTTTGCTTCGCGAAGTTTAGCTCACGCTTACGAAACGACTTTTGCTTCGCAAAGTCCAGCTTATGCTTACGAAGCGACTTTGCTTCGCAAAGTCTTGAGGAGGTCCCGTTCATGTCGGCGGACGCCGTATTTGTGCATCCTCCGGGCGCTGCCCGATATAAATTCCGCGCCGACCATCCGTTCGATCCGATCCGGCTTACGCTGGCTATCGATCTGCTGACAAGCGTCGGCGCATTGAAAGCAAGCGACATCATAGCGTCTGAGCCGGCCGATACGAATTTGCTGTCGCTCGTTCACCGCCCGGACTACATCCATGCCGTAACCGCTCTCAGCAAGGAGCATCCCGAGACTCGATGGCTCGATGAAGCCGAACGATTCGGCTTGGGCACGGAAGACACGCCGTTCTTTCCCGGCATGCATGACGCCGCGGCGCAGCTTGTCGGCGGCTCGGTGCGGGCGGCCGAGGAAGTCATGTCCGGCCGTGCGCTCCACGCTTATCATATGGCCGGCGGCTTACATCATGCCTTTCCGGAGCGGGGCGCCGGTTTCTGCGTCTATAACGACGCGGCGATCGCCATTAAATACATCCGGCAGCGCTACGGAGCGAAAGTGTTGTATATCGACACCGACGTGCATCACGGCGACGGTGTGCAATGGGCTTTCTACGACGATGCGGACGTATGCACGTATTCGATTCACGAGACCGGCAAATATTTGTTTCCTGGAACCGGTTTCGTCCATGAGCGCGGCAGCGAGCTCGGTTTCGGCTTTTGCTATAATATGCCCGTCGAACCTTATACCGAGGACGATTCATGGCTCGAATCCTTCGTTTCCACCGTAGAAAAAGTAGCGAGGGCGTTCCGTCCGGATATAATCGTCAGCCAGCACGGCTGTGACGCGCACGCGCTTGATCCGCTCTCCCACATTCACTGCAGCACCCGGATCTATCTGGAAATGCCGCGCATCATCCACGAGTTGGCCCATCGATACGCACAAGGACGATGGGTCGCGGTAGGAGGCGGCGGCTACGACATATGGCGCGTCGTCCCAAGGGCCTGGTCGCTCGTCTGGCTGGCGATGACGGAGCATCCGCTTGTCGGCCGCCTGGTCGCAGGGGAGAATGCGCCTCTGCCGGCCGAATGGGTGGCGCGATGGCTTCCGCACAGTCCCGAGCCATTGCCCGACCGCTGGCTGGACGATACGTCAGCCTGGACGCCGATGCCCCGCAGAGCCGAAATCACCGCCAAAAACCAGGCGACTGCCGGCATTCTGGTACAGGATTTGTAGGGCGATGCGCCATAGAGGCTAAGGCATAGAGGCTAAGGCATAGAGGCGCTGTTGAGTCGCAGTTAGTTGCAGTTAATGCAGTTAATGCAGTTAATGCAGTTAATCGCAGTTAATCGCAGTTAATCGCAGTTAGTTGCCGTTAGTTGCCGTTAGTTGCCGTTAGTTGCCGTTAGTTGCCGTTAATGCAGTATCGCAGTTAGTTACAGTTTATCGCTATAATCGCAGTAGAGAAGCCGTCGAATCACCGTTGAATGCGCATTCATCGCAAGGCAGCAAACAAGATCGAACAGGAAAGTGAGAAAATAGCGAAGCGCTGCCTGGACAAGGCATGGGTAAACAAAGTTGCAAAAATGCAATTTTTCGGACGTAAAATAACCAAAACATGAAAATTCCTGCGAAAATGCAGTTTTGTGATCCGTTCAAGCCAAATAAACGAAAATCACAAAAAATTACTGTATTTTGCAGTATTTTGTGCTATATTTACTTATTTGGGTCAAAATTCCTGTACTTTTGCAACTTTTTTGCCAACACAACCTGCTGGGAGATGGGTGCTGAAGGCGAGGCGCACCGACATGCCGGAGACGATTTGTTGGATGGCGGAACGCATCGACGGGCCGAAGACGATTTGACGAATTGCGAGGCGCACCGACGGACCGGAGACGTTTAACGGAAGGCGGAAAGCATCGACGGACGGGCCACGTTTGACGGAAGGCGGAAAGCACCGACGGGCCGGAGACAATTTGACGAATTGCGAGGCGCATCGACGGACGGGCGACGTTTTGACAGATGGCGAAATATACCGGCGGACGGGCGACGATTGGACAGATAGCGGAACTCACCGGCGGACGGTTAGAGGCAAATTGGAAATTAAAAAGCCGCCTGTCGCCGTCAAAATGACGGGAGGCGGCTTCTCTTTTGGATGCCAATGCCGATTGCAAGCGTTTCGCCGGGGCTCATCCCGATCGAGCCCCTCCCTCCGCGCTTCTGCTCCCGCTTGCGCGTCAGCCTTTGGCTTGCGCGACCGACTGGCGGGAGATGACTTCATGAGGCAGCACCACTTTCGACTGCTCGACGTTCTCCTTCTTCATCAGCTTTGTCAACAGACGCATCGATACCGCGCCAATGTCGTACATCGGCTGGGCGACGGTCGTCAGCTGCGGACGAACCATGGACGCCATCCGGCTGTTGTCTACGCTGATTACGGAAATGTCCCCCGGCACCTTCAAGCCGTGGTCTTGTATCGCATGGATGGCGCCGATCGCCATTTCGTCCGTTGCCGAAAATACGGCGGTCGGCTTCTCCGGCAAGTCGAGAAAATAGTTCATCGCTTCCACGCCCGATTCGTACCGGTAGTTGCCGATGCGTACGAGCGTCTCGTCATACTTCAGACCGCCTTGCTCCAAGGCGCGCTTGTATCCGCTGAAACGGGCAAAGCCGACCGACGGATCCTGCAGCGTGCCGCTGATCATGGCGATCCGCTTATGTCCTTGGGCAATCAATGTGGATACGGCATCGTAAGCGGCAGCTTCATGGTCGATATCGACGGAAGGAATAACGCCGTTCTCGTCGGTCGTCGCACAGAGCACGATCGGCACATTGGCCGTCTTGAACGCCTGCAGATGCTCGTCCGTTACCGCGCCGCCCATAAACAGCAGACCGTCTACCTGCTTCTCCAGCAACGTGTTGATAACGCGGATTTCCTTCTCCTTCTTCTTGTCGGAGTTGCACAAAATAATGTTGTAATGATACATGTTGGCGATATCTTCGATACCGCGCGCCACTTCCGCGAATATCGCGTTCGAAATGTCCGGTATGACAACGCCAACCGTCGTCGTCTTCTTGCTTGCCAATCCGCGGGCTACCGCATTCGGACGATAGCCGAGACGTTCGATGGCTTCATATACTTTTTTCGCGTTTGCGGCTTTACGTTCGGGTTGTTGTTGACCACCCTGGAAACAGTCGCCATCGATACGCCTGCTTCCCGCGCCACGTCATAAATAGTTACCGTCACTATCCTTCTCTCCATTAACTCAAATTTTGTTCATCCGATTAAACGTTACCGTTAATGATACGACAAATTTTTACTTTCCGCAATGTTGCCGGACTTGCTCGTCAAGCGAGGAGTACGTTATGTTCCAGTGAGACGTGTTCCATACGGCCTTGCCGTCCTTGACCAAAATGACTTGGGGCGAAGCATGCTTCACGCCCGTCGCTTCCTCGATGGCATTCGATACCGGCCGTTCCTCGATAACGCGGACGAGGACATGGCCGATCCCGAGATCCGCCGAATCTTCCAGCCATTTGCCCCATTCTTCATAGGCGCCAGCGCTGATCGGGCAGCGCGTGCTGTGCTTGAATACGAGCAGCGGCTTCTCCGCGCTTGCCCGGAACGCTTCGTTCCATTGCTCGACCGTCGTCAGCGTGCGATAGTTCGCCATTTCCCTCTCTCCTCTTCAAACTCCAAATTCCCCAACCTATGTAAGGGTATACCTGCGGCTGATCTGTGACAACCGTTTATTCAAATCCGCTTTCCACGCTTCGTCGCCGAGCCGGCATGCAATCAGGTACAAATCGAGCAGCTCATCGATCCGTTCCTCGATCAGACGCTCCACCTGTTCGAGATCGGGCATCTTGTGCCCGATAACAGACTCTACCAACAAATTTGCCCACTCATTCCATTCGTTAAACAGAAAGGTTTGCTTTTTTGGCTCTTCACCGAGTTGGCCGATCAGTCCGGTCAGATCCGATTTTACTTCCGGAAACACTTCGCTCCGGCTGCATGACGGGCAGGAATAAATCGGTACATTGTCAATTTCCACTTTGCCCGAGTATATGACCGTGCGAAGCTTTACCGTCATGATGTCGCCGCAGGAACACCGTTTTCGCAAAGCTGGTCACTCCTTCTACTGGCATCCGCCGGACGAGTGCGTCGCCGAACCGGCAGAGAACGACATGTAGAAGAACATTCGACCTTTTTTGCAAAAATCCTTCCCGCCGTTTTCATGAAATTTTTACTATGCGGGGCAATGAACGTCACGGCGCGATTCGCCGCCACCGCTTCCGGATGAAAGGAATCGCCGTCAGCGCGACGGCCATGGCGGCGCCGATGCAATCATTGCGCAAATCGAGCACATCCGGCGTCCGTCCGTCGACGAACGATTGATGGTATTCGTCCGTCACCCCGTACAGTCCGCACAGCGCCACAATGAGCAGCTTGCCGGACCAGCGGTCCGCCCGGCCGCCTAGCGCAAAATCGAATGCGAGAGCCAAAATAAAATAGGCGAAATAATGTCCCCAGTCAAAGCTTTCCATCCACGGCATCCATTGCTGGAACAACGGAAGCACCGTATTCAATTCGTCGCCTTCCCGGCCGGACAAGACAAAGATGACGGCCATCCACGCGACGGCCGGCAGCCAGCGCCACAGACGCCGGAAGCGGCCCGTTTGCCGCTGATCGGTTTGCTTCATCGCAACTCCTTCGCTACAATAAAATAAGTTCTGGCCAGGCATAAACGATAAACGGCTGTGCCGTCTCTGGCGCTTGAGCCAAGCTCTTATGCCGATCACCAATCATTTCGGGAGGGATTTCAATTATGACGCTTCAAGGTAAATCCGTCATCTGTCTTCTGGATGACGAATTCGAAGATCTCGAGCTGTGGTACCCCGTCTATCGCGTGCGCGAAGAAGGGGCTACCGTCCGATTCGCCGCGCCCGAGAAAGGCCGGACCTATATCGGGAAGTACGGCGTGCCGGCAACCTCCGATCTTTCGTACGGAGAACTGGACAGCGCGTCCTGCGACGGCGTGCTCGTTCCCGGCGGCTGGGCGCCGGACAAAATCCGTCGTTATCCCGAGGTGCTCGCCTTTATCCGCGAAATGAACGAGGCGGGCAAGCCGATCGGGCAAATTTGCCATGCCGGCTGGGTGCTCATCTCCGCCCGCATTCTGAACGGACGCAACGTCACCTCGACGCCGGGCATTCGCGACGATATGGAAAATGCCGGAGCGCGCTGGTTCGACGAGCCGGTCGTCGTCGACGGCAACCTGATCTCCGCCCGCCGGCCGCCGGATCTTCCGCCGTATGCCAAAGCGTTCGTCGAAGCGCTTCGCGCAAGCCGAAGCTAACCTCCGCCGGCAGCCCAGCCGATAATCGCCGCCCTCGCCTCAAGCCGTCTCTTCCGGCCCGGAAGAGGCGGCTTGCTCTTTATCGACGCCTTCCATAAATTTCTGCAGAAGCTGATGGATTTCCCTGCTTGTCCGGCAATTGAGCAGCTCCGGCAGCAGCTCGCGGCTGGCCGACTGCTTCGTCCGAAGGAGCCGTTCCTTGACATGCAAAATCGAATGCGCCGACATGCTCAGTTCGTCGATATCAAGCGCCAGCCAAATCGGGAGAGCTTTCAGGTCGCCGGCCATTTCCCCGCATACGCCGACCGGTATGCCGGCCCGCTTCGCCGCTTCCACGGTGATCTTGAGCATGCGCAGCAGAGCGGGATGAAACGGCTCGTACATATGGGAAATTTGCTCGTTCATCCGGTCGACGGCCAGTGTAAACTGAACGAGATCGTTCGTGCCGATGCTGAAAAAATCGACTTCTTCGGCCAGCAGATCGGCAATGTGGACCGCAGCCGGCACCTCGATCATCACGCCCACCTGTGTCTGGCGATCGTACGGCACCCCTTCCCGGTCGAGCTCCATCTTCGCTTCGGCCAGCACGCTGTTCGCCTCGCGCACTTCCTCGACCGAGGAAATGAGCGGATACATAATTTTCACGCAGCCGAAATGGCTTGCCCGCAAAATGGCGCGCAGCTGCGTTTTGAACAAGTCCCGCCGGTCGAGGCAGATGCGAATGGCCCGGTACCCGAGAAACGGGTTGTCCTCCTCCGGAATTTCAAAATAATCGAGCTGCTTGTCGCCGCCGATGTCCAGCGTACGGATAATGAGCGGACGGCCCTCCAGCTTCTCGGCGACGCTGCGGTAAACGTCGAACTGTTCGTCCTCGTGCGGAAACCGGATCCGGTCCATATACAGAAATTCGGTCCGAAACAGGCCGACGCCGAGGGCGCCGCTGCCAAGCGCGACTTCGAGCTCCTTCAGCGAGCTGATGTTGGCCGCCAGCTCCACTTCCTTGCCGTCCGGGGTAACCGGACGAATGCCGGCAATACGGCGCAGTCTCTGCTTGTCTTCCCGCTGCTTCTTCTGTAGCGCCGTATAGCGTTCGATCGTCGCCTCGTCCGGATTGAGATAGACGGTGCCGTCTCCGCCGTCAATAATGATCATATCGCCGGTTTGAATCGGCTCGGTCTGGCTGTCGAGCTTCGACTCCAGCCCGACGACGAGCGGAATGCCGAGCGCCCGGGCCATAATGGCCGAGTGGGACGTCGTGCTGCCCCCGTAGGTGACGATGCCGAGCACATGGTTCGGGTTCAGATTCGCCAGCTGCGAAGGCGACAATTCCCTGGCCACCAGGATGAAAGGCTGGGTATCCGACGGCAGCGTAATTTCGGGAGCGCCGAGCAAATGCTTCAGCAGCCGGTTGCCGACATCTTTAATGTCGAGGGCGCGCTCCTTCATGTAATCGTCGTCAAGCAGATCGAACATCGTTACAAAATGATCGATCGCTTCCTTGACGGCAACTTCGGCCGCCTTGTATTGCCGCTGAATGATTCCCCGAATTTCGTTCATAAAGACCGGGTCGTCCAGTATCGCGAGATGGGCGTCGAAAATTTGACTTTCGTCGGTTCCGACCACTTCGCGCAGCTCGTCCTTCATTTGCTCGATTTCGCTTTTCGAAGTGCGAATGCCTTCGTACAGCCGGTCGAATTCGCGGGCCAGATCGGCGACGTCGATTTTTTGCTCCGGCAGATCCCACTCCCAATTTGGCAATACGAACGTCTTGCCGATCGCGATTCCCGATGACGCTCCAATACCTTGAATCATCGCGTTTCCCCCCCACCGTTTCTCTCTTTAAGTACGACCGACATAACGGATGACTGCCCTTTTTTGCACATTTTAAACGGCGCAAACCGCCATGAGCGGACCTTGTCCGGATTGGTGATGACCATCGGCGTCGCCAGCGATTTGCAAACTTTCCGCAATCGCTGGATATCGAACCGGATGAGCAGCTGGCCCGGATTGACGATATCGCCTTCCTTCACGACGGCATGAAAATATTGCTGATCCTTCAATCCCGACGTGTCGATGCCGATATGCAGCAGCACTTCGAGCCCTTCGGGCGTCTGCAGGCCGATGGCGTGCATCGTCGGATAAATATGCACGACTTTCCCCTTCACCGGTGATACGAGTTCACCGCGTTCCGGCAGGAAGGCGACGCCGTTGCCGACGATTTTGCCGGCGAATATCGGATCGGGCACTTCCTCGAGCGGGATCATTCGGCCTTGCAGCGGCGAATTGAATTGGACCTGATGCTGGTCGCGCTGGATTACCTTCAATATTTCGGCCCGGATCAGCTCGGAGAATGTGCCGAACACCACCTGGACGTAACCGCCTCCGAGCTTGATGACGCCTGCCGCGCCGAGGTTGCGCAGCGCGTTGATATCGACCAGCCGGTCGTTGGCAAGCCTCAGCCGGAGCCGCGTAATGCACGCCTCCATCTGCACGATATTGTCCTTGCCGCCGATGGCTTGCAAAATAAGCGGGGCCCGATAAGGGATATCCCCGGCGAAATCGTCCAGCAACGAGCCTTCTTCCCGGCCGGGGTCGGAATGCGGAATTTCCGGATCGCCCAGCGAAACAAAATATAGTAAAAAGCCCGAACACAAGCCCGATCGGAAGGATGAGCCAGCCGCGGGTGGCCAGATGCTCGTTGAGAATAAAATCGATCGCGCCGGCCGAAAAGGAGAAGCCGTGACGGATGCCGAGCTCGTAAACAAACCACATGACAAAGCCGGATAACAGGGCATGAATGATAAACAGATAAGGTGCGACGAACAGAAACGCGAATTCGACGGGCTCGGTGACTCCTGTCAAAAACGCCGCCAACGCCGCGGACAAAAACGTCTTGCGGATTTTCGGCTTCAGGTCTTCGCGCGCTTCCTGAATGATCGCGAAAGCGATCGCCGGCAGCGCAAACATCATCGTCGGATACAGACCGGCCATGAAAGCGCCGGCAGTCGGGTCGCCGGCAAAAAACGGGGCAGATCGCCGTAAACCATCCCGCCGCCGGCGGTCTCGTAGCCGCCCACTTGAAACCAGAACACATGATTAAGCAAATGATGCAGGCCGAACACGACCAGAATGCGGTGCAAAAATCCGTACAGAAATACGCCGAAGCCGCCGGCCGAATCGACGATATGGCCGAGACGGATCAATCCGGTTTCCAGATGCGGCGCAAGGCCGACCATCCCGATCGAAAAGATGAGCGACAAGATGCTGACGAACAGGGGAACGAACCGCGGACCGCCGAAAAACTGTATATATTCCGGAAGCTTGAAGTCTTTAAACCTTTCATAGCTATAGCCCGAAACGACGCCGATCAGACACCCGACGAGCACGCTCGGCTCGATCGGATGGTCGCTGGAGCCGACGATGCCGGTGTAAATAAACATGCCGGCCAGCGCCGCGAGTCCGGCGCCGGCGAATTGCCGGACATGCCGAGTGCGACGCCGAGCGCGAACAGATAGGGCAAAAATAAAAACAGCGCCTGACCAGCCGTCAGCAAATAGCCGGACATGCCGGGAAAACCGAGACGATCCCAAGGCAACTCGCTAAGGCTTAAAAATACGGCCGCGCCGGGCAGTACGATCATCGGCAGCATAAACGAACGGCCAAGCTGCTGCAAGCCTCCCATGAAATTCATCCCGTTCCCCCTTCCCTCCCTGTTTTGCCGTTCTCAACATCCAATAACGATGTTAAGCGCTTGATTTCGATTTGTCAAAAACGAGCGAAAGACGGGCCGCTGCCGGCCCGTCATCCATAGCTTCAGTTCCCTGCCCGAAGCGGGATTAGAATTGGCGCTGCTGCGCGCCGGCCTGGTAGCCGACATGCGAATATACCGGACCCGAGTTTTGGGCGTTCGTCGCCTGGTACACCGGATGATACGAAGCGGACGCTTGCTGCTGAGACGAAGCGCCGGACCAGGATTGCTGCTGGCCGAAATTCGCTGTCGTTGCCTGGATGACCGGATTTTGAGCGCCTTGGCCGGCCGTATAACCTGCGTGAGAAATGACCGGTTGGCTGTGCTGCTGCTGATTTTGGGCCGCAAAGCCGCTTTGTGCCTGGTTGAACTGGTTGTTCTGGCCGGCCTGGTAGCCGACGCGGGAAATGACCGGACCGGCGCCGGTACGGCTCGAAATCGATTGATTCATTCCGGATTGCTGCCATTGCTGCTGCATCCCGGATTGGGCCATGCCGAAGCTTTGGGCTTGTTGTTGGCCGAACTGCTGCTGCGCGGAAGCCTGGTAGCCGGTGTGCGAAATAACCGGGCCGGCGCTGCGCTTGGAAATGCCGCCTTTATATTGAGACTGTACGAAACCTACCGGCTGGTATTTCTGCTGGTTTTGCTGATTTTGAAACGTCCCCTGATTGCCCGAAAAGTAATTCATGTTTGTCCTCCTGTGCAGGGTGAAGTCTCCAGTCAGCCGCATCGGCGCTGAAGCCTTTTTTATTGTTGGAGGGACGCCGCGCGTTTATTCCGTCATGTTCTGGATTTTCCCTCAGGGAGCAGAATGGAATCTTCCACTTTGATGCACCGGTCCATGATGACGTTGAGCCCGCCGGCGGAAGCGATGTTCGCCGCTTCCTCGTTATAAATGCCGAGCTGCAGCCACAGCGTCTTGGCGCCGATCGCGACCGCTTCTTCCGCCACGGGCGGCGTAAATTCGCTGCGCCGGAAGACGTTGACGATATCGACCGGGAATGGAATATCTTTCAGCGTCGGATAGCTCTTTTCCCCGAGAATTTCAGTCGCATTCGGATTGACCGGGACGATCCGGTACCCTTTGCGCTGCATCGCTTCCGATACGGCGTACGATGTCCGCTCCGGCTTATCCGACAAGCCGACGACGGCGATGACGGACGACTCCAGCAAAATGTTGCGGATTTGCTCTCTCGACGGATTTTCGAATGCCATACGTTTGCTCCCTCCTTAGGTTAGGACTCGACTTTCACCCATTCCACTTGGGCGCCCAGCGCCCGCAAATGGTCGAAATAAATCGGGTACGATTTGGCGACATGATGCGCGTCCCGAATGACGATCGGCCGCCGGGCGCGCAACCCTACGACCGTCAGCGCCATAATGACGCGGTGATCGTAATGCGCGTCGATTTCCACACCGCCCTCGACGCCTTCCGGCTTGCCGTGAACGATAATTTCGCTTTGGCGCTCCTCGACATCGGCTCCCGCCTTGCGCAGCTCGTTCAAGTAATCGGTGATGCGGTCGCATTCCTTGTAGCGCAAATTTTCGACATTGTAAAAGCGCGACGTTCCTTCCGCAAAGACGGCCGCCGCCACCATCGCCAGCACCGCATCGGTTGCGGTGTCGCCGTCGAATTCGACGGCTTTCAGCTTGCCGTTGCCCCGAACGTTCACGACCGCATTATGATGCGTCAGCGGCACTTCCATCATGCGCAGCACATCGATAATCGCGCGCTCGCCCTGCTTGCTGTTTTCGACGAGGCCGCGAATCGTCACGTCGGATTCCGTGACCGCCGCCGCGGCGAGAACGGCTGCCGAACCCGGATAATCGCCTTGCACCGTATACGTTTTGGCCGCGTACGATTGGCCGCCCGGCACGCGGTAGCGCATCAGATCCTCGCTCGCTTCGATGACGATGCCGGCCTGTTCCAGCACCTCGAGCGTCTGGCCGACGACGACCTTCGATTTCAAGTCGCCGACGACTTCGATTTCGCTGTCTCCTTCGAGAAGCGGCGTCAAAAAGAGCAGTGCGCTCAAATATTGCGAGCTGACGCTGCCCGATACGCGAATGCGGCCGCTTCTCGGCTTGCCGCCGCGAATCGTAATCGGCAGCTTGCCGCCGTTGTGGTCGATCTCGACCCCCATCTGTTCGAGCGCGTCGATCAAATCGTCATGCGGCCGCTTGCCGAGCGACTCGGGATAACGGTTCACAAACGTCACGTTCGGGCATAATGAGGCAATAGCCATCAGGAAGCGCAGAACGGCGCCCGCATTGCCGACATCAAGCTCCCGAACGTCCTTCGGCTTCCCGCCGAAGCCGGTGATGACAATTTTCTCTCCGTCTTCTTCCAGAACGGCGCCCAGATCGCGGACGCAGCGGCGCATCGCGTCGCTGTCCTCGCTGTGCGCCGGATAATAAATCGTGCTCGTTCCGTCCGCAAGCGCTGCCGCCAGCAAATAACGCGTCGTATAATTTTTCGATGAGAGCGCCTGAATGTCTCCCCGCAGACGGGGCGTCGGCGTTACGATTACGTCCATACCGTTTCGTTCTCCTTTATATGCGTTATGCGTTTGTTCTGCCGTTTCATGAAGCGTTCACGAGGCCGTGTTCATGGGGCGTTCCCCGCCGCCTCCAGACGGGCGGCCGCAATCCGTTCGACGACCGCTTCCGCGCTCAGACGGGTCGTATCGACCGTCAAATGGGCAAAATCGTAGGCATTTTGGCGTGCGGCAAGCAGCCGCGCCACATTGCCTTCCACATCCCCTTGCAGCAGCGGACGGTTCGGATCGTTGCGCACCCGGCTCACGATTTGCTCCCGCTCCGCCTTGAGCGCTACAACATAGCCTTTCTCCAGCATGGCCTGCCGGTTCGCTTCGGCCAGCACCGCGCCTCCGCCTGTTGCCAGTACGATTTTCGGCGTATCGAGCAAATCCGCAAGCACTTGGGTTTCGATCGCCCGAAACGCCGGTTCGCCCGATTCGGCGAAAATATCGGGAATCGACCGTCCTTCCCGCCGCTCGATTTCCTCGTCGGTATCTTTCCAGGACCAGCCGAGCCGCTCGGCAAGCAGCCGGCACACGGTCGATTTGCCGGTCCCCATAAACCCGATCAGCACGATCGGTTTGTCAAGCAATGTTCGATCCAAAACTGCTGCACCCTTTTATAGTTGTTATTTGTCTTAGCATACCATTTTTATTGGGAAACGGTATAAAAAGTTTATGCTCCGTAAGGATAATACTAAGTCGTCTATCCAAAGATTGGGAGTGGTCCCCTTGTCCGAACCGTCATCGTCCTACCCTGTCAGGCTGCGTCTCGACCGCTTGCTCGCCCCCGACTATCCGCTCTGCCGGGACGATGTCGTCTGGGTGCTTGATTATATTAAAAAAAAGGTGGCCGGGGAAGATCCGGCGTTATTGGATCTGCCGCAGCCACGCTTGCTCAGGAATTACCGGTTGTTCGCCGAGGCGGCGATGCTGCTCATCCACCGCAGGCCCGGAAACGAGCAGGAGATCGACCGGCTCCGGCTTCTGCTCGCCGAAGCGGTGCGCGATTTCGAGCAGCCGCTCGCTTGAACGGCCGGTTGTTTCCGCCTGCTCAGGATTCGAGCCAGTTGAAATGGAATACCCCTTCTTTATCCACCCGTTTGAACGTATGGGCGCCGAAATAGTCACGCTGCGCCTGCAACAGGTTGGCAGGGAGCCGCTCCGTGCGGTAGCTGTCGAAATAGGAAAGGGCGCTTGCGAACCCGGGCACCGGAATGCCGTACTGAACGGCTGTCGCCACCACTTCGCGCCATGCCCCCTGGTACGACTCGACGATTTCCTTGAAATAAGGATCGAGCAGCAGATTGCGCAGCTGCGGATCGCGGTCGTACGCTTCCTTGATGTTCTGCAGGAAGCGGGCGCGGATAATGCAGCCGCCGCGGAAAATCATCGCGATGTCGCCGTAGCGCAAATTCCATCCGTACTCTTCCGACGCCGCCCGCATTTGAGCGAAGCCTTGCGCATAGGAGCAAATTTTGCTCGCGAACAGCGCTTTGCGGACCGCTTCGATAAACGCCTTCTTGTCGCCCTGGAACGGAGCGGTTTGCGGACCTTTCAGCAGCTTGCTCGCCGCTACGCGCTCTTCCTTAAGCGCCGAGATGAAGCGCGAGAATACCGATTCGGTAATGATCGAGAGCGGAACGCCAAGATCGAGCGCGCTCTGGCTTGTCCACTTGCCGGTTCCTTTCTGGCCGGCCGAGTCGAGAATGACGTCGACCATCGGCTTGTTCGTTTCCGGATCGTACTTGGAGAAAATGTCGGCCGTAATTTCGATCAGATAGCTGTCCAGCTCGCCGCGATTCCATTCCGAGAACGTCTCGTGCAGCTCCTCGGTCGTCAGCCCGAGCACCGAGGTCAGCAGATGGTAAGCTTCGCAGATCAGCTGCATGTCGCCGTATTCGATTCCGTTATGCACCATTTTCACATAATGGCCGGCGCCGTCCGGACCGATGTACGTGCAGCAAGGATCGCCGTTTACTTTGGCGGAAATGGCCGTCAAGATCGGCTCGACCAGCTTGTAGGCCGATTCCTGACCGCCCGGCATAATCGCCGGCCCTTTGAGCGCGCCTTCTTCGCCGCCCGATACGCCCGTACCGATGAAACGCAGTCCTTTCGCCTCGAGCTCGCGGCTGCGGCGCTGGGTGTCCGGGAAATAAGCGTTGCCGCCGTCAATGATAATATCCCCTTTGTCCAGATGGGGGACAAGCGCTTCGATCGTGGCGTCGGTGCCCGCTCCGGCTTGCACCATGATCAAAATTTTGCGCGGCGTTTCCAGCGACGCCACGAATTCCTCGATGCTGTACGTCGGCACGATATTTTTGCCGGCCGCCTCTTTCATCAAATCGTCGGTTTTTCCCGCGAACGGTTGTAGACCGATACGGTAAACCCTTTGCTTTCAATGTTAAGCGCCAAATTTCTGCCCATAACGGCCAGCCCGATGACGCCGATCTGCTGTTTTGCCATAGTTTCCTCCACCTTCGATCTTCTGAGTTTATTTACCGCAATACTTTATATTGTACTTCTTTTGGCGTACCGTGAAAACTACTTTGTCGAAACGTCCCGCATTTGCCAGTCCCGCTGGAACGACGCGATGTCGGCAAACGCCGCTGCCAGGCTGCCGTACAGCGACCGGTATACGGGATAGAGCCGGTTGTAGACGGCCGATGCGCCCGCGTCCGGGTGCCGCAGCTCGGCAATGCCGGGCGCGGGTCCCGCCTGAAGGCCGAGCGCTTCAAGGGCGAAGCGCGCCGCGCCGAGGGCCGAAGCGTCGCTCGTGTCCGCCATCGCCACGGGGCAGCCGATCATATCGGCCGTCAGCTGGCGCAGCGGCGCCGAGCGGAAAAATCCGCCCGAGACGCGAATTTCGCGGATCGGCCCGCCAAGCTCGGCCACCGCTTCCGCCACGGCGCGCAGCCCGAAGACGATGCCTTCGAGGGCTGCGCGGATCATGTGCCGCCTGTCGTGCCCGAGCGACAGGCCGACAAAGACGCCGCGCGCGTCCTCGTCCCAATGCGGCGCGCGCTCCCCCGCCAGGTGCGGCAGGCAGAGCAGGCCGTCCGCACCCGGCGGCACCTCGAGCGCCAGAGAGACGAGGCGCTCGTAAGGGTCTTCGCCGGCGGCGACAGCGACCTGCGCGTCTGCGGGAACGAGCTTGTCCCGCAGCCAGCGGAGCACGACGCCGCCGCTGTTGACCGGCCCGCCGGCGATCCACAGGTCGCCGCCGGCCGGGTAGCAGAACAGGCGGCCTGCCGCATCGGCCGCCGGACGCGGCAGCGCGACGCGGACTGCGCCGCTCGTGCCGACCGTGACGGCGGCAACGCCGGGCTCGACAGCGCCCGCGCCGAGATTGGCCAGGACGCCGTCCGCGCCGCCGATGACGACCGGCGTGCCGGCGGCAAGCCCCATCGCCGCCGCCGGTCCCGGCAGCAGCCCCCCCGGCGCCGCGAAGGACGACGGAACGAGCGCAGGAAGCCGCTCCTCGCCGATGCCGGCCAGCGCCAGCGCTTCCGGATCCCAGGCGCCCGTATGTACATTATAGAGACCGGTGCCGCCCGCCACCGATTCGTCCGACAGATACGGCCCGCCGCACCACCGTGCAAACACGTATTCGCGAATGCCGACGAACGCCGCGGCGGCGGCAAATAGCTCCGGTTCCCGCTCGCGCAGCCACATCAGCTTGCAGAGCGGAGTCATCGCATGAACCGGCACGCCGGTGCGCTGCGCCAGCCGCGAAGCATGCCCGGTCTCGCGCAGACGCCGGGCCATTGCGGCCGCCCGTTGATCGGCCCAGGTGATGCAGGGCGTCAGCGGGTCGCCGGCCGCGTCTACGGCGATCAGCGCATGCATGGCCGAGCTGAAGGCAACGGCGGCAATATCCCCGGCCGTTAGGCCGGCCAGCGCCAGCGCCTCGCGCACGGCGCCTTCCGCTGCGGAACGGATCCGCTCCGGCTCCTGTTCGGCATAGCCGGGAGAAGGCACGAGCAGCGGATAGTCCCGCTCCGCCTTGGCGAGCACGAAGCCGCCGTCTCCCCCCTCCGTAAGCGAGCGGACGGATACGGCTACGGCTTTGGCGCTCGTCGTTCCGAGATCGACCGCCATAATGGCCGGCCGCTTGGCAAAATCTGATCCTGATGTCATGCAGTATCTCCTTAACGCAAGCGAATGGATGATCGCACTCGATCATTGAAGCAATCTTCCTTCATTCTAGCTATACGTTTCGAAGATGTAAAGCTTAAGGGGCGGCTCGCCGAATGCCGGCAAGACGCCCCCCCAAACCGAACAATCCGTCGCCGCCGAATGCGGCGCCGCTTCCCCCTTCTTACAATTCCAGCTGAAGCATTTCCACCCGGAGCGACGCCAGACGTTCCTTGGATGCCGCCGCGTCTTCCTCCCTGCCTTCCTGCAGCGCTTCGTACAACGTCGCCAGTTCGTAATCCAGCTCGTAACGGAGAACGGCCGCCCGCTCCTCCGCTCTCGTCGACTGATACGCCCTGGTAATTTCGTCCAGTGTCACAAACGGCTTTTTCTGATAGATAATGCGATGCTCCATTCCCGACACCTCCACAAGCCGAATAATTTCGCCAAACATAATATTTTCGATGACGATCTGGCGGTCTTTAATCCGTTTTACTACCGCATGACCTCTTGTGTCGTTGATCAGTTTCTCGATCAATTCCGCGAGCTTCTCGTCCTTGATCACGTAATCCCCCACGATTTTGTAGCAGTTCAAAAGCTTCTGAAACCTCAGCTTTACCAGTTTTCGTCCTGTGCGTACCGATATGAGGAATTGCGCCTCTGACTCGCTCCAATACAAGGAATAACCTTCTTGGATCAAATCCCGGATCAGATTTTGGATTTGCCGGCGGTCGAATCGCAGTTCCAGATTGCAGTATTCCACTTCGTAGCTCCTGTTCACGGCAATCCCTCCTTGCACAATTTTTGACGAAATGTTCTGACAATTTTTCTATACTCCTATCTTATACTTCATTTTATGTTCTGGCAACTTGGTTTATTGACTATTTTTAAAAGGTTGGGCAAGCCGTTTTTTGCGATGCTGGCGCGGAAACCGGACGATCGGACGGGCTGTGCTGTTCGCGGATACCGGACAGACGGACGAGCTATGCTATAATGGAAAAGACTAACGACGACCAAGGAGTGTTGACCTATGACGACCCCATCGGCGCCAGCCGCTCATGCGGCCGGTACCCTTCGCCGGTTCGACGGCTTTGCGGCGGCCGATTTCGACGTATTCGCCATTCCGGGACTGGAGGCGCGCATGAGCGCCCTGATCGAACGCGTGCGGCCGAAGCTGACGCTGCTCGGCGAGAGGCTGGCTCCGGCCCTGTCCGCCATGTGCGGGGAAGAAATGTTCCCCCATGTCGCCAAGCACGCCCGCCGGACCGTTCATCCGCCGAACGATACATGGGTCGCTTTCTCTGCGAACAAGCGGGGATATAAAGCTTTGCCGCATTTTCAGATCGGTCTGTTCGAATCGCATCTGTTTATCCAGTTCGCCGTCATATACGAAGCCCCGGACAAAGCCGCTTTCGCCAGACGGGCGCTCGCATCGCTTGCCGATATCGCCCGCGCGATCCCGGATCATTACGTCTGGTCGGGCGACCATACGGTTGCGCAAAGTACGCCTCACGGCGAAATGAAGAACGACGGCGGCCTCGCCCGCCTGTTCGAGCGTCTCGCCAGCGTGAAGGCGGCCGAGGTCCTGTGCGGCATCGAGATCCGGCGCGGCGACGAGCGGCTTCGCGACGGCGAAGCGCTGATCGGACTCGCAGAGCAAACGTTCGAGACGCTGCTTCCGCTGTACCGCATGGCCCGAAGCGCCGGCAGCGCCGTGTAAAGCTGTGTAAAAATCGTATTCGCCGATCGGGCAAATATTCCCGCGAATTTGCCTCCCAAGCGTAAAAAGCTTCGCGCTTATCGGCGAAGAAAAAGAAAATCCGCCTCGCTTACGCCCGGTCAGGCGAAAGCGAGGCGGATTTTCGGTACAGCAAGCGGCTGCGTAGCTGTGAAGGCGGCGCCGCGATCAGACGCTGTGCGCCCTCTGAATCTCGCCCCGGTCGAGCGTCCGGAAACGAAGCAGCAGCAGGAGAGCGGCCAATGAAATGACGCCGCCCAGCAAATAAGGCAGCAGCAGATCGATCCGGAACAACAAGGCGCCCGCCAGCGGTCCGGTGATGCGGCCAAGGCTGTCCATCGACGAGCTGAGACCGGAAGCGACCCCTTGTCCGACAGTCGTCTTCTGCGTAATGAGGGACGTGACGCAGGGGCGGATCAGCGCATTGCCGACGCCGAAAACGGCGAGCGACAGCGTCGCGTACCAGAGGCTGTGGGCGGCAAGCAGCATAAAGAAGCCTATCGCCGATATGACGAGCCCGGCCGCGATATATTTCGGCTCCTCACCTTTGCGGACCATGCGGCGGACGACGCCGCCCTGAATGAGCGCGCCGACGATTCCGCAGACGAAAAACATGACGCCAACCTCAAGCGGTGTCACATCGAATCGGCGAATGCCGAAAAACTGCAGCGTCGCTTCCAGTCCGGCAAGCGAGAACGACACGAAAAACGCCAGCACGTACAAATATTTGAGCGGACCGGTGAAAGCGGTCCAGCGCGACTGCCTTCGCTGCGGCGCCTGCTTGCGGGCTTCGGGCGGAAGCGATTCCGTCAATTTCCCGAGCGCCAGGAAGAACGTCACCATCGCCAGCGCGGCGGCGGCAAAGAAAGGGGTCTCATGCGAAACGAGGCTGAGCAGTCCGCCGAAACCGGGACCGACCGTAAACCCGAGGCCGATCGACATGCCGACGAGCCCCATCCCTTTGGTCCGCTGTTCGGGCGGCGTAATATCGGCCACATATGCGACGATGACCGATGTCACGGCGCCGGAGAACAACCCGCCGAGCACCCGCGACGCATACATGAGCGCGAGATTGCCCGAAGCGAGGCCGAACAGCAGGAAGCTGGCCGCGAAGCCGAGCACGCCCGTCAGGATGACTTTTCGGCGGCCGATCCGGTCGGACAACCCTCCCCACACCGGCGACAGAATGAACGACACGGCCGAATAGATGGCCAGCATCAATCCGGTATGCGTTTCCGCCAGCGCCGGGTCGGCTTCCTTAATAATCTCCGGCATGACCGGAATAATAATGCCGAAGCCGATAAAAGTCGTGACGATCATCGCCATGACGATCAGCAATCGCTTATCTTTCATCCAGATTCCCTCCAATACCCCTTATCGTACCACAACGGACAGCCTTCCGGTTATGAACAATTCGGGAACAAAAGTCTACTATCATTTTCGGCAAAAATGCAGCTTGCAATCCCCTTCGTTTTGCTATACTCATCCTTGTTTGATTTCAATAGCGATTCCTTCGAAACGAAAGGCAGGGACGAAAAAAAGCGATGGACCACAACCGCACCCCGCTCTTCAGCGCGCTGCGCCGGCATGCGGAACGCGATCCGGTGCAATTCCATATACCCGGACATAAAAAAGGGGTGGGCAGCGACGAGGAATTCCGCCGATTTGTCGGTGACAATGCGCTGTCCATCGACCTGATCAATATCGCTCCGCTCGACGACCTGCACCAGCCGACCGGCGTCATCGAAGAAGCCCAGAAGCTGGCGGCGGACGCGTTCGGCGCCGATTACACCTTCTTCTCTGTACAGGGCACGAGCGGAGCCATCATGACGATGATTCTGACCGTCTGTTCGCCCGGCGACAAAATTATCGTCCCGCGCAATGTGCATAAATCGGTCATGTCCGCCATCATTTTCGCCGGCGCGCGACCGGTCTTTATTTCGCCCGCACGAGACGCGAACCTCGGCATCGATCACGGCATTACGACCCGTTCGGTCCGCCGGGCGCTCGAGCGCCATCCGGACGCCAAAGCGGTGCTCGTCATCAACCCGACGTATTTCGGCATCTGCGCCAATCTGCGGGAAATCGTCGAGCTTGTCCACAGCTACGATATTCCCGTCCTCGTCGACGAAGCGCACGGTGCGCTGATTCACTTCCACGAGAAACTGCCGATGTCCGCCATGCAGGCCGGCGCGGATATGGCGGCCACCAGCGTTCACAAGCTGGGCGGTTCGATGACGCAAAGCTCCGTTCTGAACGTCCGCAAGGGCCGGATCAATCCGCAGCGCGTCCAGACGATTATCAGCATGCTGACGACGACGTCCACTTCCTATCTGCTGCTCGCCTCCCTGGATACGTCCAGACGCAATCTGGCGATCAACGGCCATGATCTGGCGGAGCGCGCCATCCGGCTGGCAGATCAAGCGCGGACGGCGATCAACCGGATTCCCGGCTTGTACTGTATGGGAGAAGAAGTGCTCGGCGGCGAAGCGACATACGATTTCGATCCGACCAAGCTGACGATCCATGTCCGCCATCTCGGCATCACCGGCTACGAAACGGAGAACTGGCTGCGCGACCGATTCAATATCGAAGTCGAGCTGAGCGATATGTACAACATTCTCTGTCTCGTCACGCCGGGGGACAGCGAGGACACGATCGACAAGCTGATCCGTGCGCTGCAGGCGCTGTCCGACGAGTTCTACAATCGCGGCGAAGTGAAAGAGCTGGTCGTGAAAATACCGGAAATTCCGCAGCTCTCCCTGACGCCGCGGGACGCCTTCTACGCCGAGACCGAGATCGTTCCGTTCCGGGAATCGGCCGGCAGAATTATTGCCGAGTTTATTTACGTTTATCCGCCCGGCATTCCGATTCTGCTGCCCGGCGAAGTCATTTCGCAGCAGAACATCGATTATATCGTCGATCATGTCGAAGTCGGCCTGCCCGTAAAAGGGCCGGAAGACCGGACGATCGAATATGTCAAGGTCATTGTGGAAGAAGAAGCGATCTTCTAACTTCGCTTCGGCATAAAACGGCCGGCGAATTGTTGCGCCGCCGGGGCCGCCTGTCCGACAGGCGGCTTCGGCGGCGCTTTTGCGCGTTTTCCGTCGCCTTTCCCGCGAAACCGTTTTTCGCTCCCGTCCCCTTGTTCCCCTTGCTTCCCCGCGATTCCCCGGCAAACCGTTCCGCGCAGCCGATGCCGGGTCATGGCTCGCCATCCACTTATTGTCAACCTCAGGTCGGCATGCTATGATGGTTTGGGGGTGGAAATCATTGGCTCAAAGCGCTTACATTGCATTCGTGGAAGGCTCGGCCGCAGAGCGGATTACGCTCGCGGAACTGCAGCGGAAGCTGCTGGATTACCGGGACCGGACCGCGCGCACAGGCAAGCAGCTCAATTGGGATTATGCCGAGGCCGCATTTCCGTACACCATCGAAACCAAACCGGGCGAAGAGGACCGATGGTTTTATTTGAAAGGCAAGGATCCGCTTTACCGATACATCGTGTTCGGCATTTCCGAGCGGGCCGCCGGCGACGGCGAAACCGCCAGGCCATGCATACAGGTCGTACTGCCGGACGACGCCACGCACGGCGACAAGGCGAAAGCGAACGAGCTGTGCAAGTTTTTGGCCAAGCAGTACAAAGCCGCGCTTACGATGTTCAACGGCCGCACGATCTACTATAATCCGCGCAAATAAAATACCCGCACAAAAAAACATCCCCTTCCATTTGGACAAATGACCGGGATGTTTTTCAGCTTAACCGTTTCGCCTGCTCAGGAACTTTGCCGTTCCTGCTCGGCAATCTCTTCGTAAATGCGGGTGACGCGCTCCCATTCCGCATCGTCTTCGATGCCGACAAGATACGCCTCGTCGTTCTCTTCCTCTATGCGGAAAATGACGCCGTCTTCTTCCGGATTGTTGCGGTCGAGCAGCACCGCATAGAGCTGATTTTCGGATTCGAACGTGTACACCATTACCATCTCGCGTTCCGTACCTTCGTCGTCGGCCACGAGAAACACATGCTCTTCATGTTCGTGATCGTGGTCGTGATCGTGTCCGCATCCGCATTGGTTGTCATGCTTGTGATCGGTCATTCGCGTTCCCCATTTCCATCATTGTATTGGCACCTTCGTATCGTATCATGTTCGCCGTTCAACCGCAAGGCGCCCTCGTCCGCCGCAGCGGAGGGGCGCCTGGTAACGGTTTATTCTGCCGTGATCATTTTCTCGGATACAAGCCCCCATTCATCGGTGGGCGAAGCCTTCATAAAGAACCGTACGGCATATTTGCCTGCCGTTTCGAAGTGATACTTGATATTTTCGGTCCGGAACCAGAAGTTGTCCTTTCCTTTCAGATTTACATCTTGCGACTGGATGACCGTCTCCTGATTGGCCGGATTGAAGATCGATACTTTGACCGCGCTGATTTGGGTCGTCAAATTGTCAATCTGTGCAAACACGTTAAACGTGTACCGATTATTTTTGTCGACATTGCCGAACGTCTTCTGGTCCTGAAACAGAAACATGTGAACGTTCGGTTTCGTTACGATTACTTTTTTCGTATCGTTGTCCCACGCGACCAGCGCCTGCAGCGAGCCGGCTATTTCACGCAGCGGCAAAAGGGTCTGGCCGTCGATGATGACGCCACTGTTTACGCCTTCTTTTCCGTTTACCAAAATGTTCACCCGCTGAGCCGCCGCATCGGCAAATACCATCGTACCTCCCCACAAGCTGAGGACGAACAGGACTATGAGCAGCTTTCGAACTTTCATGCGATGCAAAACCTCCATCCGTTATTCTCTGGATGTAAGGTTATACTCCGCATGTATACCAAAGTTGCGGGGCCGTCCCGCATTTCTTCGCAAAAGTCAAGCAGCCGAATTTGTCGCAATTTGCAACATATTGCGATTGCCGGGGAAATGTTCCTGCCGGCGTTCACACCCATTTTCGGGTCAGAATGCACGGCACGCCTTTGCCTGCGGCTCCCGCGCGGCGCATTCGATCGAGGTAGCGAAGTCCGCGTTCGCAAGGCGTTTTGCAGACCGCGCATGTCTCCGACAAGACCAGTTTCATTTCCATCTGACGGCGTTCCGAACCGGCATTTTTGTTTCTTTTGGCCATTTTCACCTTGCTCATCTTTCCCGCTCCCCTTCCTCAACGAACCGAAATTCCGCGCTGTCCGCGCTCCCTGCATTGTATGCGGAATGTCCGAGGAAAGATAAAGGCGTATGTGCCGTATGCGGCGGTACTATGAAAAGTTTTCTTCCGCCCTGGCGTCATGCATGATACATTGAACATAAACGGAAATTTATTTAGCGAGGTGGAGATAATGGCTGTACATATCCAAATGATCGGCACCGGCAGCGCGTTTGCCAAACGGTACGACAACAACAACGCGCTGATCGAAACGGGAAGCCGCACCCTGCTGCTCGATTGCGGCATAACATGCCCATCCGCGCTGTATCGTCTCGGCCGTCATTTCGGCGAAATCGACGCGGTGCTGATCAGCCATATTCACGGCGATCATGTCGGGGGGCTGGAGGAATATGCGTACCAGATGAAATACGTATACAAGCGCAAGCCGGTGCTGTACGTTCCCGCGCCGCTCGTTGCGCCGTTATGGGAACATACGCTGAAAGGCGGGATGGAATCGGAAGAGGCGGACAGCCTGACGCATTATTTTGACGTTTATCCGCTTGAGGAAGGAGAGGAAAGCGAACTTCTGCCGGGTTTGCGCGTCAAGCCGCTGCGCACCCGGCATGTCCCCGGCAAAATCAGCTTTTCCTATGTCATCAACGGGACGTTCTTTTATTCGGCGGATATGCGGTTCGATCCCGATCTGCTCGAGCGGCTCGACCGCGAAGGCATCCGGACGATCTTCCACGACTGCCAGCTTCATCCTCCGGGGGAAGTGCACGCCGCTTTGCCGGAGCTGCTGACGCTTCCGGAACGGCTGCAGGAGAAAATATGGCTGATGCATTACGGCGATGACAAGGAGGCTTTCGAAGGCCGCACAGGACGAATGCGGTTTGTCGAGCCGCATGTCCGCTATCCGATCTGAATGGCGAAAGGCCCGTCGCGACCGACGGGCCTTTCCGAATCAACGAAATTTATTCGAATTTTATTTAGTTTATTCGAAAGTCGGCAATTGATCCAAATTGTTCGTCGGGTCGCCGTCCGCGTCTCCGCGAATGTACGTTTCCCCGTCTCTGCCCTTGAACGCGTTGACTCCTGCGATTTCCCCGGCCTTCACCGCCTGCAGCGCCTGACCGTAATCCAATATCCGGCCGGTGGACGTTTGGAATGCGGTCAAATCGCCGTCCCCGTTTTTTGCACCGCCACGAACCTTTCACGCGCACTCTGCGTTCCGTTCGGATCTGTCATGTCGCATGCCTCCTCGGTCATAATTGGCCTTACGGTTGTAGTATCGCATTCATTGTCAGAAAATATTCGGAATTGCTATCATGAACGGGATAGTCGGCAGCCGGACGGATAAGGTATGCTAGAGAGCGTATGCGCGCCGAAAAAATACCGGACGAAAACGGGAAGGGAGGCGGTCATAATGCTGGTCGTTTATATGATTTCTTTTATCATGCTGATCGCAATGGTGGCGCTGCTGCTGTTCGTCACGAAGAAAGCATACTCCCGCAAATGGGACGAATAAATATAAGCCCGGGGCACTTCATACATCGTGCCGGGCTTTGTTCGGTGTGGCCGATTTACGGCAGCACTTCCGCTTCCCCGTTCTTGTCAGAACGGCCGGCGTCTTCCTCATCGGACGGGAATAATGCGGGATGGTCCGGATCATCTGCACCGTAACTTCCGAACATATCTTGTCCCGACGGAGGCGTGTAGCCGGGAGGAAGCGGTTCGGTTTTGCCGTACACATCGGTCCGCACCTCATCGGTATAGACGTTTCCGCGAACGCTTTGCTCCGCCCGGACATCTGCCGGCACGGCATGCCGTTGATCATCGCAGCCCGGCAATGCCGCCGGCAGCAGCATGAGGCATACCGCAGCCGCCATAAAGCCGGCTACGATTTTCCAGTCTGAACCATTCGAATCCATCGAGCAGCCTCCCAAACAGGCGGAGAGCCTTTTGGAAAACAGTATGCCTCATTTTCGCCGGTGATATGCATCGTCCGGCAGCTTCCGCAGCCAGATGTAACGTTCGTCGTAATCGACGCTGTCTTCGCTTAACATTTTCGCGAACACCACAATGACCGCGCCGAGAATGACCGCCAGACCGAGCAGCCAAGCGAACAGGTAGCTGTATTCAGCCGCCATCCCGCACCCTCCCGTTCTCCCATTTTGGTACAGCTTATTCGAACGGAAGCGCAAATAGACACAAAAAATCCCTTGATGATCAAGGGATTTCGGTTGGGCCTCGAATTTTTCTTTCATTTCGTCCAATCGCTACCATTTTCCAAAAACATATAATTAACAGAAGGTGTTATAATGATCAATCGTGTAACTGGAGGTGTTATAATGACCAATCGTGTCGCTGAATTAAACCACTTGGCTGCAGCCATTACTTTAATCGGAGCGTTATTGCTGCTTATTGGGGCGGCGGTTAGATTTAAATCGACTTCAATAGAAGTTCGATCTTCACGTTTAAACTAGGGTGAGTTGCCACGGACCAAATTCGTTCATTTTACGCCACTGTTCCTACATTTTGGTTATTATTCATATCACGTAATGGTGGTTAAGAGCGATGTCACCGGTCTTGTAGTCATGGTGCGATAAAAACAAAAGAAGCCTTGATGTACAAGGCTTCTCATCACTTCATATGGTGATCTGTAGTGGGCTCGAACCACTGACCCCCACCCTGTCAAGATGGTGCTCTCCCAGCTGAGCTAACAGATCATATTTACCGGAGACAAGTAATAATATATCAGGAATGAAACGCGCAGTCAACAACTTTTTTAAAATTTTTTGCCCTATGTCGAAAGGACTATTTTGCGCCGGCTGGTGCAACCAATTCCATATGATCGCCGTCTAACGTGATGAATCAAAACAAAAACTTGATCCAAAGAGGTGAATTTGATGAAAAGACGATCCGTCATCACACTGCTCGCCGCGTTTCTGATCCTGCTGCTTCCCCTGCAGTCGGTGTCGGCGTTTCCGGATACCGGCCACGATCCGAACGCGGCGAAAATCGAAAAGCTGAAAAACAAAGGAATCGTAAACGGTGCGAAAAACGGCCGCTTCAATCCGAAAGGCAAGCTGAGCTACGCCGAAGGCGTATCTTTGATCGTGAAAGGAATGGAGCTGAGCCTGGCCCATATCCAATTCATTAAGGAGCCGAAGGCGAGCGACTACTTCACGCATGTTCCCGACAAAGCCTGGTACGCCAAAGCTTTCGTGATCGCGCACCATAACGGTCTGGACATCCCGAAAGACGTGAAGCCGCATTCGTCCATCAGCCGTGAGCAGTTCGCCCATTTGCTGTATCAGGCTTTGATTACGACGGGAGACTACGCATTTACCGAGATTTACCATATCATCAAGGACGAGAACAACATCAATCCCGACTACATGACAAGCATCCAGCGATTGCTGAACATCAAGGTCATTCAGCTCGACAAATCGGGCAAATTTTATCCGCAAAAAGCGATAACCCGCAGCGAAGCCGCGGCTTGGCTGCATGACGCGATCGATTTTGTGAAAGAAATGGCGGAACAGCCCAAGCCGGAACCCGAACCGCAGCCGCAATTGCAAAACTTGAAGCTGAGCTTGACGCCGGTTAATCCGGAAGTGAACCGGGTAACGGTAACGGCCGATGCGCCTCATCCGGGATACGGCATCCGCATCGCTTCCATTACGTTCGACAACGATACGGCAATCCTTCATGTCGAAACGGTACAACCGGACCCGAATCAGATGTATCCGCAAGTCATTACGGAAGTGAAGGCCGAAACCTACGTAGCTTCGTCGTACAAGGTCCGGTTCGCTTCTTAAGGCCGAAATCCTTCCTGGCCGAAGAAAACGGCTCCCGCGGGCATCAGCGCGGCGAGCCGGCTGTAAAACCGGTCGGCTGTCTCCGGCGCGTACAGCTCAGGTTCTCCGAACGCGCTGTAGCTCGCGCGCAGACCGAGCCTCTCCGTCCGCTTGCCCATGCTGCCGTCGCCCCGGAAAAATCGTCGACGACGATGCGTCCGGCCGCGGCGGCAAGCCGTTCGGCGAATGCCGGCGTATGCGGCAGCAGCGGACTGACCGCAAGCTGATAGGGAATGCCGGCGGCGCTCAGTTGCTCCGCCGCATGCCATCTCGCTTGCAGCGGCGGCGCCGCAGGCGTAAAATGCTTCCGCGCGTCCTCGCTGTCCGTTTCGATCGTCAGACTGACCCGAATCCGATCCCCGAACAAGCGGATCAACTCCGTATCCCTTACGACAAGCGGACTGCGCGTCTGCAGCAGCACGAACTCGGGAGGATCCTCCGCCATCAGGCGCAGCAAGCTGCGCGTAACCTCGTGCCGGATCTCGGCAGGCTGGTAAGGGTCTGTCGCCGAACCGAAGAACAGAAGAAGCGGCCCCTTCGCTTTCTCCCTCTTCCATTCCGCGCGAAACCGTTTTTCGTCAACCGTTTTGACATCGGCCCAGCTTCCCCATGCCTCTTCCCGAAACCGTCCGACAGGCATTTCCCTTACATAGCAGTACGAGCAGCCGAACGCGCAACCGACATACGGATTCAACGTATGGCTGTAACCGCTCAAATAACCCCCTGCAGGCGTCAGCCAGCGCTGCGGCGCTTTGCGGATTTGGATGCGCGGAGCCATCTTAGCGCCTCTCCAGAGCCAGCTCCTCCTGAGCTAGCTCCGCAAGCGGCGGAATGCGCCAGTCGATCTCCGGCCTTCCGACACTGCGCAAAACGCGTTCGCCCGCGAGAACGGCCGGCTGCCGAAAAGCCTTTATGAGCCGCAAACGGGCTCGGATGCGCCGAAGCGATGACGCAGTGCCGCCGCTTGTCGATGAAAGACGCTTTTTCCTGCGCATGGCGTCCCCACAAAATAAATACAACCGGAGACTCCCGGTCGTTGAGCGCCGCGATGACGCGATCCGTGAACCGTTCCCACCCTTTGCCCTGATGCGAATTGGCGATGCCGGCCTGAACCGTCAGCACGGCGTTCAACAGCAGCACGCCCTGCTTCGCCCACGATACGAGCGAACCGTGATCCGGAATCGGACAGCCGAGATCGTCGTGCAGTTCTTTGTAAATGTTTTGCAGTGACGGCGGTATCCGCACGCCGGGCTGTACGGAGAAGCTCAAGCCGTGCGCCTGCCTCGGTCCGTGATACGGGTCCTGACCCAAAATAACGACGCTCGTCTGCTCGAACGAAGTATAATGAAGGGCGTTAAAAATGTCGTTCATATGCGGGTAAACGGTGACGGACCGGTACTGCTCGATCAGAAACTGGCGCAATTGCCGGTAGTATGGCTTGTCCATCTCCGCATGCAGAATTTGTCCCCAATCATTATGAAAAATTGCCCCCACCGGAATTCCTCCTCGTCTTGCTCTCGTTCCTACTTAATTATACCAGTCTTCCATCCGCAGCCGTATACATTTAAAGAAATTTCACCCGAAAACGAAAAAGAACCCGCCAAAACGTTGGACCGGATCGGCTGTTTTGGGGGTTTTCGCGGATCGGGCGCCCGCTTCAGGCTTGCGGTTCCCTGCCCTGCCGCGGGGAGTTGACCTGATGCTGACCGCATCCGATCGGCGGTCCGAGAATGACGGATTCCCGGATGGGCGCTACTGCTTTTCATAGACGTCTTCATTGACGCAATAGGCCCGGTTCATCACTTCTTTGGGCGTGAAACGCAAGAAATCGGAACCGTACACAATATCGGGAGTCGGTTGATCGAATATGGTCAAAAATGAGCGCGGTCGGTCACCGCCAAAATCCAGTGAAACCAGCCTTTCGGAAATACGGATACTTGCCCCGGCTTCAAACGGTAAATCAACGGCCGCTGCGTAAAAGGATCGAAAACCGATGTCACGACCTCTCCATCGATTACAAATACCGTTTCGGTCACATTCGTATGCCAGTGCGGCTGAACGATAATCCCTTTGCTCAAATGGACATTGAATATACCGTTCCTGATCGCTGGAAATTGATTTCCAAACAGCTGGGTAATATAATTGTGCGGGTCGCGCTCGTAATTGAGCACCCGGGTGGAATCGGCGGCCAACGTTACATCCGGCGCTTGCCAAACAGCGTCCATCATTGCGGTTGTTCCTCCATTTTGGGTTAACGTCTATTTACTGTATGCCGCAACGAACCGATTTGACATTCTCCAGCGCCGCGCAGGCGGCAAAGGGATATAACGCAGATGGAGATAATAATTATTCAACGATTATAACAGGATCAAAAAGCCAGTCTCTTGCTCTTCTGTAACGAAATAGATACGAGGCATTTTTCATGCCGGAAGTGTCCCTATCGGAACAAGCAAGTAACAAGGAACTTTCCCCGAACTTGGCCCTTTATGGGCGACTTCTTGAAGCTCGTACCCTGTGATTCCCCAATCTTCCATTAGCCTCGCCATTTTTCGGAAACGATCCAAAATGCTGATTCTACATTTACCATATCCCGATCCCCTATGTTGCTAATGTCCCCTCTGATCTCTGTCCCTTTCCATTGCTTCTTTTATGTAATTTCCACGAGGGATTTTACTGTTAATATGGAGCAGGACTCCGAGGTTCACAATAAGCAAAACAATGATGATGTAGTTCATAAAATCCCTTCCTTGCTGAAGAATTTCGCCTTGATTCGTCCGAATAGTAAAAAATTTTGAGTGCTCAAAGCGATGTTAACGCCAAGACCAATGCACCAGAAGCTTCTTCCAATTTACAACATATGACTTCTCGTGCCAAGCTTGCAGGCTATAAGGATTTTTCCGACCTCGACACGAACGATTTCATCGAGGAGCATATTGATGCGACGCGAAAGAAAATTTTTTATGAAGCGCTAGGAAACGATTGATTTTCAACTGCCTGTTGTGATAATCGATTAACAATATCGATATATTCTTGTGATAATTGCTTAATAATTTCTAAACTTTCAAAATTGTAAAATGCAAGCGTAATCGTAACAAGATTATGATGCTCTAACACATTAATTCATTAAAATATTGACAATCGTTGGGAGTTGCTCTTAAATGAACATGCGGACGGTAAACCGTTTGCAATATGAGCGTTTTGCAATA